>JBFMAS010000103.1:0-7439 GCA_040755575.1 Thermodesulfobacteriota bacterium | reverse complement strand
CCCCCGGGGCCGGCCTCCGCTGCCGCCCTCCAGGCGGGGCCGGCGGGCTCGCCGGCCAGGGACGGGCGCCCCGAGAGCGCGTCTGCTAAGCAGTGACGTTTCCGATGGACAGCGACCGGATTCGCAACTTCTCCATCATCGCCCACATCGACCACGGCAAATCGACGCTGGCGGATCGCCTGCTCGAGCGGACCGGGGCGCTCTCCCAGCGCGAGATGCAGGACCAGGTGCTCGACGACATGGAGCTCGAGCGCGAGCGCGGCATCACGATCAAGGCCCGCGCCGTACGGCTCCGCTACCGGGCCCGCGACGGCAAGGATTACGTGCTGAACCTGATCGACACGCCGGGCCACGTCGACTTCTCCTACGAGGTGTCGCGCAGCCTCGCCGCGTGCGAGGGCGCGATCCTGGTCGTCGACGCGGCGCAGGGGGTCGAAGCGCAGACGCTCGCCAACGTCTACCTGGCGTTGGACAACGACCTCGAGATCGTGCCGGTGCTGAACAAGATCGACCTGCCGGCGGCCGATCCGGACCGGGTCCGCCGCCAGCTCGAGGAGATCATCGGCCTCGACGGCTCGGACGCCGTGCTGGCGAGCGCCAAGCAGGGCGTCGGCGTCGACGAGATCCTGGAGCGTCTGGTGACGCGCATCCCGGCGCCGCGCGGCGACGCGCAGGCCCCGCTGCAGGCGCTGATCTTCGACTCCTGGTTCGACCCGTACCACGGCGCCGTGGTGCTGGTCCGCGTCGTCAACGGCGTCGTCAAGAGGGGCGAGCGCATCCGGCTCATGGCGGCGGAGCGGGATCACGAGGTGACGCGCATCGCCGTGCTGACGCCGGGGCCGACGGACGTGGCGCAGCTCGGGCCGGGCGAGGTCGGGATCCTGATGGCGTCGATCAAGGAGATCGCGGACGCCCGGATCGGCGACACGGTGACGCACGCGCAGCGCCGCGCCGCGGAGCCGCTGCCGGGCTTCAAGGCCGTCAAGCCGATGGTGTTCAGCGGCCTCTATCCCGCCGACACCGGGCAGTACGAGGCGCTGCGCGCCGCGGTCGAGAAGCTCAAGCTCAACGACGCCTCGTTCTCCTACGAGCCGGAGAGCTCGATCGCGCTCGGCTTCGGCTTCCGCTGCGGCTTCCTCGGGCTCCTGCATATGGAGATCGTGCGCGAGCGCCTCGAGCGCGAGTTCGGCCTCGTGCTGATCACGACGGCGCCGACGGTCGCGTACCAGGTGGTCACCACGGCGGGGACGACGCTGATGGTCGACAGCCCGGCGAAGCTGCCGCCCGTGCAGACCGTCGAGCGCATCGAGGAGCCGGTCATCCTGGCGACGATCCACCTGCCGGCCGAGTACCTCGGCGCGGTGCTCAAGCTGTGCGAGGACAAGCGCGGGCGCCAGCGCGAGATCAAGTACCTCGGCGAGAACCGTGTCATGCTGGTCTACGAGCTGCCGCTGAACGAGGTGGTGGTCGACTTCTACGACCGGCTCAAGTCGATCTCGAAGGGCTACGCCTCGCTCGACTACGAGCTGTCGAGCTTCGTCGCGAGCGACCTCGTCAAGCTCGACATCCGCATCAACGGCGAGGTGGTCGACGCGCTGTCGATGATCGTGCACCGCGACCGGGCGTACACGCGCGGCCGCGAGCTGGCGTCGAAGATGCGGGAGCTGATCCCGCGCCAGATGTTCGAGGTGGTGATCCAGGCGTCGATCGGCAGCAAGGTGATCGCACGCGAGACGATCAAGGCGATGCGCAAGAACGTCACCGCCAAGTGCTACGGCGGCGACATCAGCCGCAAGCGCAAGCTCCTCGAGCAGCAGAAGGAAGGCAAGAAGCGCATGAAGCAGGTCGGCCGGGTCGAGATCCCGCAGGAGGCATTTCTCGCGGCGCTCAAGGTGGACCAGTGACCGCCCCCCAGGCGCAGGAGTCGAAGGCCCGCCGCGCCGAGGAGATCCGGCCGACCCCGAAGGCCAAGTCGACCTTTCGCGAGTACGCCGAGGCCCTTCTGGTCGCCCTGGCGCTCGCTTTGTTCATCCGGACGTTCTTCGTGCAGGCCTTCAAGATCCCGTCCGGGTCGATGCTGCCGACCCTGCAGATCGGCGATCACCTGCTGGTCAACAAACTTCTGTATGGCATTCGCATCCCCGTGTATGGCACACGTCTTCTCGGCTACTTCGAGCCGGAACGGGGCGACATCATCGTGTTCGTCTACCCCGAGGATCGGGAAAAGGACTTCATCAAGCGGGTCGTCGGGGTCCCGGGCGACGAGATCGAGATCAGGAACAAGAGGCTGTACCGGAACGGCGAGCCCGTGGGCGAGGAGCCCTACGCGCAGTACTCCGAGCCGTCCGAGGCGGGGCCACGCGACAACTTCGGCCCGGTCACGGTTCCCGAAGGCCACGTGTTCGTCATGGGCGACAACCGGGACCACAGCTTCGACTCACGTTTCTGGGGCTTCGTGCCGTATGAGGACATCAAGGGCAAGGCGTTCGTCATCTACTGGTCGTGGGACGGTGACGACAGCTGGGTCCGCTGGTCCAGGATCGGGCGCCTGGTCCACTGAGCGACGCTCTTCCGCCCGGGCAGCAATCCAGGAAGTCGGTACGGGAGGTCGGTATGCAGTTGAGTGAGAAGCTGGCGTCGAGGCAGGCCCGCCTGGGCGTGATCGGCCTCGGCTACGTGGGCTTGCCGCTGTCGGTCGAGATGGCGGAAGCGGGCTTCTCGGTGGTCGGCATCGATGCGGACCCGCGCAAGGTTGCGGAGATCACCGCGCGACGCTCGTACATCTCCGACGTCCCGACGGACGTGCTGGCCAAGGTCGTTGCCGCCGGCAAGCTCGAGGCGACGACCGACCCGGGCGTGCTCGCGGAGGTCGACGCGGTCAGCATCTGCGTGCCGACGCCGCTGTCGAAGACCAAGGACCCCGACGTCAGCTACATCCTCGACGCCGTCAAGGCGATCAAGCAGCACCTGCACCGCGGGCAGCTCATCGTGCTCGAGAGCACGACGTACCCCGGCACGACGGACGAGCTGATCCGCGCCGAGCTCGAGTCGAAGGACGTGCGCGTCGGACGCGACTTCTTTCTCGCCTTCTCGCCCGAGCGCATCGATCCCGGCAACCGCACGCACGGGACGCGCAACACGCCGAAGGTGGTCGGCGGCATCACGCCGCGCTGCACCGAGCTCGCGACGCTGCTCTACTCGCAGTTCATCGAGAAGGTGGTGCCGGTGTCGTCGGCGCGCACGGCGGAGATGGTCAAGCTGCTCGAGAACACCTTCCGCAGCGTCAACATCGCGCTGGTCAACGAGCTCGCCTCGATGTGCGACGTGCTCGGCATCGACGCCTACGAGGTGATCGACGCCGCGGCCACCAAGCCGTTCGGCTTCCTGCCGTTCTACCCGGGACCGGGCCTCGGCGGGCACTGCATCCCGATCGACCCGCACTACCTCGCCTGGAAGCTCAAGGCGCACGACTTCACCGCGCGCTTCATCGGGCTCGCGGCCGAGGTCAACCAGCGCATGCCGGAGCTCGTCGTCGAGAAGGTCGCGGCGGGCCTCAACCACCAGGGCAAGCCGGTCAAGGGCTCGCGGATCCTGGCGCTCGGCGTCGCCTACAAGCGCGACGTGAGCGACATGCGCGAGTCGCCCGCGCTGACCGTGATCAAGCTGCTCGAGGACCGCGGCGGCCGGGTCAGCTACCACGACCCGTACGTGCCGGAGATGGTGCTCGAGAACGGCTCGATGGCGAGCGTCGCGCTCACCGACGACGCGCTCCGCATGGCGGACTGCGTGGTCGTGCTGACGGACCACTCGTGCTTCGACATCCCGCACATCGTGGCCAGCTCGCGGCTCGTGGTCGACACGCGCAACTCGACGCGCGGGCTCGAGGGCAAGTTCGGCGAGCGCATCTGGAAGCTCGGCGCGCCGGCTCCGGCGGCGCTCGGGTACGCGTTCGCCGAGTCCGCCTGACGCGATGTCCGGCGAGCAGAAGCAGGACGGCGGCGAGGAGGCCGGCGGGCCGAGCTTCGCCGAGCTGCTCGACGGGCACGCACCGCCGCAGGCGTTCGAGGTCGGCCAGACCGTCTCGGGCGTCGTGATCCAGATCGGCGCCGAGGACGTGTTCCTGGACCTCGGCGGCAAGGGCGAGGGGCACATCGCGCGGGCCGAGCTGGTCGACGACACGGGCGCGCTCACGGTCGCGGTCGGCGATACCGTCGAGGCGACGGTGGTCGACGTCGCGCGCGAGCTGCGGGTGTCGCGCCGGCTCCTCGCCGGCGCCCACGCTCGCGAGATGCTGCGCAGCGCCGCCGAGGGCGGCATCCCGGTGCAGGGCAAGGTGGCGGGCGTCGTCAAGGGCGGCTTCGAGGTCACGGTCGCCGGGCTGCGCGCCTTCTGCCCGCTGTCGCAGATGGATCTCCGCCGCGTCGAGGACCAGGCTGCGTACCTCAACCAGGTGTACGACTTCCGCGTCGTCGAGCTCAGCGAGGACGGCCGGCGCATCGTGCTGTCGCGCCGCAGGCTGCTCGAGGAGGAGGCGCGACGGCAGGCCGAGGAGACGCGCAGCCGCATCGTGCCCGGTGCCGTCCTGACGGGCCACGTCAGCACGCTGACCGCCTTCGGCGCGTTCGTCGACCTCGGCGGCGTGACGGGTCTGGTGCACGTCTCCGAGATCTCGCATCAGCGCATCGAGCGGCCTGCCGAGGTGCTGCAGCCGGGCCAGCAGGTCACCGTCAAGGTGCTCAAGGTCGACCCGCAGACCGGCAAGGTCGCGCTCAGCATGAAGGAGCTCGAGGGCGACCCGTGGGCGGACGTCCGCGCGCGTCTCCGGCCGCGACAGGTCGTCGAGGGCCGGCTCGCGCGCGTGGCCGAGTTCGGCGCCTTCGTCGAGCTGCTGCCCGGCGTCGACGGCCTCGTCCACGTCAGCGAGCTGCCGCACGGCGCGCTCGGCGCGCTGCGCGAGGCGGCGAAGCAACGTGCCGTCGTCTCGGTGGTCGTGCTCGAGATCGACGAGGGCAAGCGGCGCATCGCGCTCGCGCTCGCGCCGAGCGGCATCGCCGCCGGCGACGTCCTCGAGGCGACGTCGACGACCGTCGGCAGCGTCGTCACGGGCAAGGTCGAGAGCGTGCAGCCGTTCGGCGTCACGCTGCGCCTCGGCCCGGGGCAAACCGGCGTCATCCCGAACAGCGAGATGGGAACGCCCCGCGGGACGGACCACGGCAAGGAGTTCCCGCCCGGGACCGAGATCGCGGCCGAGGTGATCTCCGTCGACAAGGGCGGGCGGCGCATCCGCCTGTCGCGCCAGCGCGCCCTGGCGCGCGAGGAGCGCGCGGAGGTCGAGCGCCACACCCGCACCGCGCAGAGGGCGAGCCTGTCCACCTTCGGCGACCTGCTCGCCAAGGCCCAGCGCGAGCGCCGCCGCTAGAAACGGGCGCCGTCGAGGCGGCCCCGGCCGTGCGGTAGCCGCGAGGCCGGCGCGGCGGCGCCCTCATTCGTCGCCGAAGCCGTCCCACTGCCGCAGGACGTCCGAGGCGATCGCGCGCACCTCGGGGGACGGATCCCCGTCGGCGAGCCGCACCAGGGCCGCGACGGCGTCGGTGTCAGCGGCGCCGTCGCGGCGGAGGCGCGTCAGCGCGTCGAGCCGCAGAGCGGCGCTCGCGTCGGATACCGCGGTGGCGACGAGCACGTCGCGGGGGACCGGGCCGAGCTGCTCGAGCGCGTCGAGCGCGCTCCGGCGGACGTCCTCGTCGGGATCGACGGCGAGCGTCTCGCGCAGCTCCTCGCGGGCGAGGTCCACGTCGCCGGAGGTGGCGAGGAGGCCGATCGCGGCGATGCGCCGTGCGCCGTCGTCGGCGCCCAGCGCGCCGGGCGTCGCGGACGCGGCGGGGACCGCAGTCGAGCCGCGGCGTTGCGGCTGCAGGCGCGCGTCGCCGCCCGCGGCGAGGACGACGCGCGCGAGCCCGCCTGCGCGTCCCGTACGGAAGACCAGCAGGTAGCTCGAGCCGGCGAGGATGCGCTCGAGGGCGCGCTCCAGGGGGACGTCGTGCAGGGTCAGGGAGACGGTGCGCTCGCCGATCGCGCGAGAGCCGATCACCTCGGCACCGGTCGCATCGGCCAGCGCGGCCAGCACGTCGCGCAGCTCGGCGCCCGTCACGCGAGCCGTCAGGCGGCCGCGCGCCGCGTCGAACGCGAGATCGAGGCTCGGCTGCCGCGCCGCCTGCGGCGCGGCGGCGGCCGCCGTCGTCCAGCAGAGGGCCACGGCGAGACACGTGAGGCGACGGAGACCCGCGGTCGAGTTGGCCTGCTGCCACATGCTGGGTCCTCCGAGGAGGGCACGGATGCGGCCGTGCCCTCCTCGCGACGATCCTCTCACAGCGAGAAGCTCACCGTGCCGTCGCTCAGGATGGTGATCCTGGGACAGAACCCGATCCGTGTCTCGATCGCCTTCACCCGGTTCGCAAACTGGCGCTTGACCTTGCTCTCGAAGTTGAACGCCGAGCCGAAGATGTCGAACCACCACGGCCCGTCGACGCGGACGAGCTTCGGGGTGACGGTGAGGACGCCGTTCGAGCACGCGAAGACCAGGTCGATGTCGACGTCGATGCCGGGGTCGGGCAGCGCCGGCAGGGCGTACGCGAGGTCGAGATCGACGGCGACCGTCCTCGAGTCCTTGCGGATCGCCTCGACCCAGCGGCTGCCGTTCAGGCGGCCCCAGTAGAGGCCCGTGCCGTCGATGCCGTCGCCGACCAGCGCCTCGACGCGGCTTTCCGTCTCGGCGCGCGGGATCGCCAGCGGGGGCAGCGGCGTCGAGTAGTTGATCCACAGGCTGCCGCTCGCCATCGTCGTGCGGCTCACCAGGAATCTCTGCTGCGTCTTGCCGTCGGCGTCGAGCCACAGGCCGGTCCCGAAGCTGCGTCCGTAGATCGCGCGGTTGTTGATCCTGAGCTCGACGTAGCAGAGCTTGATCGCGTCGTCGCCGCCGATGCGGCTGATGTGAAGCCGGGTGACGTCCTCGATCCTCGAGATGCCGTCGAGCTTCAGATCGTACGTGAAGCTCGAGTTCCGCTCGAAGTCGTCACGGCCGTAGTTCATCACCGTCGCGTTGCCGTAGCGGAGCGACGCCTCGACCGTCCTGTCCGTGCCGGCGTCCGCCACGTCGCAGACGCGGACGTAGAGCTGCGCCCGGTAGACGGTCATCCCCGCCGCCGGCGCGGCGTGTGCCGGGCTCGTGGCCGCCAGGCCGGCGGCGACGAGGGCGAGCGCAGACGTGAAGCCGAACGTACGTGCGAGCATGGTCCATCCTCCAGCGCGACGGTGTCGCGCGGTCTGGGCGGGGCTGCGCCGCGGTTGATGCGTCGGCGTCGGGTGTGGCGCTGCCGCCGGGGTTCGGCGGCGGGGGTGCGCAACCGCCATGCCACGCGACGGGGCTTCGGCCTCGCGAGGAC
>JBFMAS010000102.1:0-6161 GCA_040755575.1 Thermodesulfobacteriota bacterium | reverse complement strand
GGGCGGCCCGCGACGAAGCGCCGCGGGCCGCCCGCGCAGACGTGGGCCGGGAGATGTCGGGCGTCAGGCGCTCACTGCGCCGGCAGAGCGCTGATCGCGCCGACGCCGTCCTGGCGCACCAGGACCGACGCGCGGAAGTTCTTCGCGTCGCCGGGGACCTGGAAGCGGCAGTAGCGCGGCAGCTGGTCCGAGGTGGCGCGCGCCACGTCCTCCTCGCCCGGGCCGAGCGTGGTCTTGACGCTCTCCACGACCTCGCCCTCGCGGTTGAACACCTCGATCGTCACCGGACGCGGCCTGCCGGGGCCGACGTTGACCAGGTAGCAGTCGAAGAAGTTGTCCCCCTCCGCGACGAGAGGCGGGGAGAACAGAACGGCGGCTTCGGCGGCGTTCGCGCCGAGCAGGCCGAGCGCCAGGACGGCCATCAGGATCGTCTTCATCATCGGTCACTCCTCGTGATGGGTTGGGGAAATCGACAGGTGACGGGTGGAGCGGAAGCCGATGGGCGGGGGCGCGCGCGGCGTGCGTGGCCCGCGGTCGATGACCTCGGTGGTCTCGCAGGTGGTCACGCGCCGTCAGATAGGCGACGGCGGCGCCGCGAGTCATAAGCGTTCGGTAATGATTCGGTAAGCGCTGGGTAAGCGCGTCCGACGGGCGAGGCCCACGCGCCGACCTCGGGCGCGTGGCCTTCCGGGATCGCTCAGGCGGCCCGACGCTCGGCCACGTCCGGCGTGCTCCAGACGAAGCGGCCGCTGCCGTCCCGCACCCGGTTGCCGACGATCACCCCGTCGGGATGGAACTCGCGGACGGGCGGCACGCCGAGGCGGCGGCGCACGTCGTCGAGCGGCAGCGGCAGCAGCTCCTCCCAGGGCGCGACCGTGAGCAGCGGCGTGCGCTTGCCGCGCCGCCAGGCGGCGAGCAGGTAGCGCGCCCAGGTGAAGGTCGGATCCTTGGGCCCGATCGCGACCGCGGCCAGCAGGATCAGCGCGACGCCGAAGTTCGGCAGCTGCGCCTGCGTGAAGGCGAGGTTGGCCGCCTCGCCGGCCTCGTCCATGCCGTAGCCGGTGACGACGTGCCAGAGGTCGTGCACGTCGCGGTTGCGGTCGGCGAAGTACTGGCGGTCGGGGTCGAGCTGCACCGGCTGCGAGCCGTTGCGCGCGGCCATCTCGTCGGCCTCGACGAGGCCCTCCGCGGTGATGTTGCCGGCCTCCATGAAGTCGACGTAGGCCCGGCCGAGCGAGCCTTCGGGCAGGCGGCGCAGCGCCTCGCCGTCGGACAGCAGGGCGATCAACGAGGGCTTGTCGCGCAGCAGGCGCGTGCCGTCGGGGTGCGCGGCGAACGCCGCATGGCAGCGGTCGAAGCTGTCGCCCGCGAGCGCCTCGATGATCTCGAACACCTGATCGGTGCGCTGCGAGTCGGCGATCAGCGTCCGCAGCGCGCGCCAGGCGCGCGGCCAGTCACGCTTCGGGATGGGCGACGTGGCGGCTGCGTCCATGGCCCGAGCCTAGCCGCGCGGCGCGGCCGTGACGACCCGACCGCGGCCGAGCGCTTGACGGCGGCCGAGCCGCGACCCGAGCGAGCCGAAGAAGCCCGTCTCGACGGCCGCGCCGAGCGCCGCCAGGGCGACCAGCAGCACGACCAGGAGCGCACCGAGCGGGACGTCCCACGACATCTGCATCGTCATCGCCGGGTCGGGGATGTTGGGCAGCATGGTCGTCACCTCCCGCGTGCGCTCGACGCAGGGTTCGTGCCAGCGTCGCGATGCCGCCCGCGCGACGGAATCACGCGCTTTTGCGCGGCGCGCAACGCTCGTGCGGCGGCTGCGCCGCATGCCCGCGGCTGCGCGCCGCATGACGTACAGGGCGGCAGGACGATGGACCCGGCGAGCGCACCCGGGATAAGGAGGGTGCATGAAGCTGTGCTGGTTCCACCTGATGCCGTACACGGAGCTTCCCGACGACTTCAAGGCAAAGCATCCGTCGGTCTGGGTCGACATCGACTCGCGTCTCTTCGACCCGGTGCGCGCACACTTCATGTACAACGACTTCCTCGACGAGCTCGAGCTCGCGGCCGAGGTCGGCTTCGACGGGATCTGCGTCAACGAGCACCACTCGAACGGCTACGGGCTGATGCCGTCGCCCAACCTGATGGCGGCCGCGCTCGCGCGCCGCACGCGCGACGCGGCGCTCGTCGTGATGGGGAACTCGCTGGCGCTCTACAACCCGCCGATCCGCGTCGCCGAGGAGTTCGCGATGCTCGACTGCATCTCGGGCGGGCGCCTGGTCGCCGGCTTCCCGGTCGGGACCCCGATGGACACCTGCTTCGCGTACGGTCAGAACCCGAGCCAGCTGCGCGAGCGCTACCTCGAGGCCCACGACCTGGTGCTGCGCTGCTGGACCGAGCCGGATCCCTTCGTCTTCCACGGCCGCTGGAACCAGCAGCGCTACGTCAACCCGTGGCCGCGCCCGCTGCAGAAGCCGCACCCGCCGATCTGGATCCCGGGCGGCGGCTCGGTCGAGACCTGGCGCTGGTGCGCGGAGAGGGACTACGTCTACTCGTACCTGTCGTACTTCGGCTACAAGGCCGGCGAGTCGACGATGAAGGGCTTCTGGGCCGAGATGGACCGGCTCGGCAAGGACAAGAATCCCTATCGCGCGGGCTTCGTGCAGCTCGTCGGCGTCGCCGAGACCAGCGCCGAGGCGTTCGACCTCTATCGTGAGCCGGCGGAGTACTTCTACGGCCGCTGCCTGCACGTCGACCCGCGCTTCGCGCAGCCGCCGGGTTACATGAGCGAGGCGTCGATCCGCGCGCGAATGCAGTCGATGGTCGCGCGGGCGGCGACCGCGGCAAGCGCGCAGGAGCTTTCGGCGACGCCCTTCGAGGACATCGTCGAGCGCGGCTACGTGATCGTCGGCAGCCCGGACGAGGTCGCGGAGAAGCTCCGCGAGGTGGCGATCAACCTGAACGTCGGCCAGATGATGCTGCTGCTGCAGTTCGGCAACATGTCGAAGCAGCTCGCGCAGTACAACACGCAGCTCTTCGCGTCGCACGTCGCGCCGCAGCTTCGCGAGCTGTTCGACGACCGCTGGGAGAACCGGTGGTGGCCGAAGCCGCTGCCCGCGGCGAGCCGGGCCGAGCCGCGCGAGCTCCCGGCCGCCGGCGCGGCCAACGGCGAGCCGGCTCGCGGCGCGCTCTGGAGCGAGCGCGAGGCGCGCGGCGCGCGCGGCGAGATGGCGCGCTGATGGACGCCCCGCGCGAGCGCGACGTCACGGTCAACGGCGAGAAGTGCCGCGTCTGGGAGAAGGGCGACGGCGCGCCGCTCGGCTTCCTCGCCGGCCTCGGCGGCACGATCCGCTGGTCGCCGTTCCTCGAGGCGCTGTCGCAGCGCCGGCGCGTCATCGTCCCGTCGCTGCCCGGCTTCCCGGGCGGCGCCGGTCACGAGCTGCTCGACGACCTGCCGGACTGGCTCGCGGCGACGCTCGACCTGCTCGAAGGGGCGGGGCTCGCCGGCGCGGACCTGGTCGGCGCCTCGGTGGGCGGGATGCTGGCCGCGGAGGTCGCGGCGCTGTCGCGTGCGACGGTGCGGCGTCTGGTGCTGGTCGCGCCCTTCGGGCTGTTCGACGCGGCACAGCCGACGCGCGACGTGTTCGCCGTCAAGCAGGAGGAGCTGCCGGCGCTTCTGTCGACGCATCCCGACCGCGTGCTCCGCGGCATGAGCCCGCCCGCGGGCGCGGACCCGACCGAGTGGACGATCGGCATCACGCGTGCGAGCGCCGCGGCGGCGCGCCTCACCTGGCCGCTCGGCGACCGCGGGCTCGCGAAGCGCCTGCACCGGATCACGGCGCCGACCCTGATCGTCTGGGGCGCCGAGGACCGCGTCATCCCGCCCGCGTACGCGCACCGCTTCGCGGCCGGGATCGCGGGCGACGTCGCGACGCGGACGATCCCCGGCGCCGGGCACCTGGTCGACCTCGACGCGCCGGACGAGCTCGCGCGCGCGGTCCTCGAGCTCGTCGGCTGACCGGGGGTGCGCGTGTCGGTCCGCGGCTTCGACCACCTGGCGCTGACCGCGAGCGACGTCGAGCGCACGCTCGCGTTCTACCGCGACGTGCTCGGCGCGCGCGTGCTCTACGCCGACGAGTTCCGCGCCGGACGCATGCCGGTCGTCATCCTCGAGATCGGCGCGAACCGGATCAACGTGCACCCCGCGCGGGCGCCGGTCGCGCCGCACGCCGCGCGGCCGACGCCGGGCTCGGTGGACCTGTGCTTCCGCTGGGACGCGCCGCTCGCCGACGCGCTCGAGCTGCTGCGCCGGCACGGCGTCGCGCTCGAGGAGGGGCCGGTGCCGCGGCCGGCGGCCGACGGCACGTGGGGCAGGTCGGTCTACTTCCGCGACCCCGACGGCAACCTGCTCGAGCTCCTGTCGACGGTCGGCTGACCTCAGGCGAGCGCGCGCTCGATCGCCTGCTTGACCTCGGGCGCCGACGGCTTCGTCGTCGGATCGAAGCGGGCGACGACGTTGCCCTGCTTGTCGACGACGAACTTCGCGAAGTTCCACTTGATGTCGCCGGCCGGGTCCGGTCCGACGGTCTGCTCGGTGAGCCAGGCGTAGAGCGGCGCGCGCGCGGCGCCGTTCACGTCGACCTTCGAGAACATCGGAAACGTGACGCCGTAGTTGACCGTGCAGAATTGCTTGACGTCGGCGTCGGTGCCCGGCTCCTGGCCGGCGAACTGGTTGCAGGGGAAGCCGAGCACGGCGAAGCCCCGCGGTGCGTACTCCTCGTGCACCCTCTGCAGGTCTTCGTACTGCGGGGTGAGGCCGCACCTCGAGGCGACGTTCACCACCATCAGCGCCTTGCCCCTGAAGCCGCCGAGCGGGCGCTCCTCGCCGTCGATCGTCTTCATGGTGAAGTCGTGCAGCGTCGGCATGGCTTCCTCCCGCTTCAGAACCTCTTGTTGATGATGTTCGGCACGACGCCCGGGTCGGCCGTCTCGCTGTAGAACGCGCCGCGGGTGTAGACGTCGAGCTCGTCGCGCGCGATGCGACCGTCGCGGTCGCGGTCGGCGCGCACGAAGATCTCCGACAGCATGCCGCCCGCGCTCTGCGCTTCCTCGCGCGTGACGTAGCCGTCGCCGTCCGCGTCCGCGCGCTGGCTCTCGGACGTCCAGTGGCGCAGCCGCTTCTGCAGCGCGTCGCCGAGCTCGAACAGCGTGACGACGCCGTCGCCGTCGGTGTCGGTGCCGCGGAAGCTCTGCTCGGTGCTGAAGAAGCCCGCCTTCTTCGCCTCCTCCTCGCTGAGCCGTCCGTCCTTGTCGGTGTCGGCGCGCTCGAACTCGTCGGCGAACGGGCTCGCCGCGCCCTCGTCCGTGCCGGTGGCCGGGGTCGCCTGCTGCGCGCGGCCCGGAGCGGGCGTGGTCAGGACGGCGAGCGTCGCGAGGAGCGCGAGGGCGGCGCCGGCGAAGGGCGTGCATCGAGAGAACCTCATCGCTGCCGCGATAGCAGGAACAGCGTGCACGAGCACGCAAGCGGTGCCGCGATTCGCCGTGCGACCGCGTCAAGGCGGTGAGACGACGCCGCGCACGACCACGGCTCCGTCGGGGGCGACGACCTCGACCTCGTAGCGCGCGCTGTCGAGCCAGGCGGCCGGGACGTCGAGCGAGAGCGAGCGTGCCCGCGGCGCAGGCGTGACGCGCTCGCGCAGCTCGCGCGCTCCGGTGGCGTCGCGCACGCGGACCTCGAGCGAACCCGCCCCGCGCACCGCCTCGGGCAGCTCGACGACCAGCGTGCGCTTCCCGCCCGCGTGCGGCGCGCCGAGGCGCATGCCCGCGCCGCGCTCGGCGCCGGGGACGGCGGGCTGCTCGAGCTCCCGCTGCTTGCGCGCCGCGCGGATGCTCGCGACGTCGCCGGCGCCGCCCGCCGTGCGGTCGCGAACGTCTTGCGGGGAACGGAGCGGCGGCCGTGCGGGTGCACGGGAAAGCGGCGCGGGCTCGGACGCGGCCCGCGGCTCGGCGGGCTCCGGCACCGCGCCGGTCCCGTACGAGGTCGGCCGCTCGTCGGCGCGGAGCGCGCGCTCCTCGCGCGGCTGCTCGAGCTGCGGCTCGGCGGCCGGCTGCGCATCGCGCACGTCGGCGCTGCGCCCGTCGTCGTCGAGGCGCCGCGCGGC
>JBFMAS010000101.1:0-9409 GCA_040755575.1 Thermodesulfobacteriota bacterium | reverse complement strand
CTGGCATCGTCGACGCGCGTCGCCCATAGAGGGCCGTGGCCAGGCCGAACCCGCTTCACCTCGCCGGCGCGACGCTCGCGCTCGGTGCGCTTCTCTGCGCTTGCAGCGACGCCCCCGCGACCGGTCAGCGCGCCTTCGAGGTCCCGCCGCCGAACCCCTTCCTCGCCCGCAGCTCCTACGCCATCGGCCACGCCGACGCGGCGCAGTCCGACTCCTCGCCGGTGCACGGCCCGCTCGGTCCGTCGGAGGCGCTGACGGCCGCGGACATCTCGTACCGCGCGCTCGGTCCCGGCCACTTCGGCGCCGGCGTGTCGTCGCCCTACCCCGACGGCCGGCGCGTCGTGTGGAGCAACGGGCGCGAGAGCATCGTCAAGCTCGATCACGAGACGTTCGAGGTGCTCGCCTCGTACGCGATCCCCGGCATGACGCAGACCCCGATCGAGCTGATGGACGAGGCGCTCGCCGAGCTCGACACGCTGACGGGTGTCGAGCGGCAGGCGCTCGCCCTGCAGCTCGCGGCGCGCTACCTGACCGGGCTCGGCGGCGTCTACTACGTGCTCGACGTCGACAACAGCTTCTTCGTCGGCGGCACCGAGGAGATCGTCAAGTATAGTGACGCCGATCCGCGCGACCCCGCGTCGCCGATCGTCGAGGTCGCGCGCTGGCGGCGGCCGGCGGAGATCACCGGCGAGTTCGTCGGCGTCAACATGACCTACGACGGCCGGCTCGTGCTCGCGACCGAGAACGGCTGGGTGCTCACGCTGACGCGCGACTTCGCGGCGTACGAGTCGCTGCTGCTGCCGTTCGCGGTCGAGGAGGACGCGGCCGGCTACAGCGCCCGCAAGCGCGCCGAGACCGGACGCGGCGGCAACGGCTGGGTGCGCAACAGCATGGCGGTCGGCGACGACGGCGGCATCTACGTCGCGTCGCTGAACCACCTGCACAAGGTGATCTGGGACGGCGCGGCGCTGCACGCGGACCCGGGGCGCGGCGCGTGGTCCGAGCGCTTCTCGAACGGCGCCGGCAACGGCACGGGCGCGACGCCGTCGCTGATGGGCTTCGGCGACGAGGACCGCTTCGTCGTCATCACCGACGGCGACGCGCTGATGAACGTGGTGCTGCTCTGGCGCGACGACATCCCGGCCGGCTGGCGCCAGCTCCCGGGCGCGCCGTCACGCCGCATCGCGGGCCAGCTGCCGGCCGACATGGGCGACCCGGCGCGCACGGCGATCCAGTCGGAGCAGTCGGTGGTGGTCGCGGGCTACGGCGCGCTCGTCGTCAACAACGAGCCGGCGTCGATCCCGCCGGGCTTCCCGCCGCTCGCGCTGCGCCTGCTCGTCAGCTACCTCGGCGACGACCCGGCGTTCACGCCGCACGGCGTGCAGAAGTTCGAGTGGGACCCGGCAGCGCGCGCGCTGCGCGAGGCCTGGATCAACCGCGAGGTCGCGTCGCCGAACACCGTGCCCCTGGTCAGCATCCCGGCGAGCCTCGTCTACACGGGCGGCGTCCGCGAACGGCAGTGGACCGTCGAGGCGCTCGACTGGACCACCGGCCGCTCGGCCTTCCACTGGGTCCTCGGCGGCGCCCGCTACAACGGCTTCTTCTCGGGCGTGGTGCTCGACGAGGGCGGGCGCGTCGTGCTCGGCGCGCCGTTCGGCAAGTTCCGCATCGAGAGGTGACTCAGCCCTTCGCCAGCGCCGCGTGCGCCGCCGCGAGGCGCGCGACCGGCACGCGGTACGGCGAGCACGACACGTAGTCGAGGCCGATCCTGTGGCAGAAGATCACCGACGCGGGGTCGCCGCCGTGCTCGCCGCAGATGCCGCACTTGAGCCCGCCGCGGCCGGCGCGCCCCTCCGCCACCGCACGCTCCATCAGGAAGCCGACGCCCGTCTGGTCGATCGAGACGAACGGGTCGCCCGGGTAGACGTTGCGCTCGACGTACTCGTGCAGGAACTTGCCGGCGTCGTCGCGCGACAGACCGAGCGTCATCTGCGTCAGGTCGTTGGTGCCGAACGAGAAGAACTCCGCCTCGCTCGCGATCTCCCGCGCGACGATCGCCGCGCGCGGCACCTCGATCATCGTGCCGACCGTGTACGCGACCCTGACCTTGTACTCGTTCATCACCGCGCGGGCGACGCTGTCGGTCAGCTCGCGCAGGATCTTGAGCTCGGGCAGGACGCCGACCAGCGGGATCATGATCTCGGGGATCACCTTGACCTTCTCGCGCGTCAGCTCGCACGCCGCCTCGATGATCGCGCGCACCTGGATCTCGTAGATCTCCGGGTACGTGATGCCGAGGCGGCAGCCGCGGTGGCCGAGCATCGGGTTGAGCTCGTGCAGGCTCGTCACCTTGTTGTGCAGCTTCTCCGCCGGGACGCCGATCTTCGCCGACAGGTCCGCGATCTCGTGCTCGGTGTGCGGCAGGAACTCGTGCAGCGGCGGGTCGAGCAGGCGGACCGTCACCGGCAGGCCGGCCATCGAGCGGAAGATGCCCTTGAAGTCCTCCTTCTGCATCGGGAGGATCTTGGCGAGCGCGCGGCGGCGGCCCTCGGTGTCGTCGGCGAGGATCATCTCGCGGACGGCGTCGATGCGCTCGCCCTCGAAGAACATGTGCTCGGTGCGGCAGAGCCCGATGCCCTCGGCGCCGAACTCGCGCGCGACCGTCGCGTCGTGCGGCGTGTCGGCGTTGGCGCGGACCTTGAGCTTGCGCGCCTTGTCGGCCCAGGTCATGAGCTTCTCGAAGTCGCCCGACACCTTGGGCTCGATCGTCGGCACGAGGCCCAGGTAGACGGCTCCGGTCGCGCCGTCGATCGTGATGTCGTCGCCGGCGCGCACGAGGTGCTCGCCGACCGTCATCCTGCCGGCCGCGTAGTCGATCGCGAGCGCGTTGCAGCCGACGACGCACGGCTTGCCCATGCCGCGGCCGACCACCGCCGCGTGCGACGTCGCGCCGCCGCGCGCCGTGAGGATGCCCTCGGCCGCGTGCATGCCGTGGATGTCCTCGGGCGAGGTCTCGACGCGCACCAGGATCGTCTTGCGGCCCTCGGCCGCGGCGGCGGCCGCCTCGTCGGCGGAGAACACGACCGCACCCGCGGCCGCGCCCGGTGACGCAGGCAGACCCTTCGCGAGCAGCGTCTTCGATGCGGACGGATCGACCTGCGGGTGCAGCAGGGTGTCGAGCGACGCCGGGTCGACGCGCAGCACCGCGGTGTCGCGGTCGATCAGGCGCTCCGCGGCCATGTCGACGGCGATCTTGACGGCCGCGGTGGCGGTGCGCTTCCCGTTGCGCGTCTGCAGCATGTAGAGGGTCTTGCGCTCGATCGTGAACTCGACGTCCTGCATGTCGCGGTAGTGGCGCTCGAGCTTGTCGGCGACGCCGCGCAGCTGCTTGTAGGCCTGCGGCATGACCTCCTCGAGCGACGGCGCGACGCGCTTGCGCTCGTCCTCGCCGATGCCCTTCGCCTGCGCCACCTCGCGCGACGCCTCGATCGTCACCTTCTGCGGGTCGCGGATGCCGGCGACGACGTCCTCGCCCTGCGCGTTCACCAGGAACTCGCCGTAGAACTTCTTCGCGCCGGTCGCCGGGTCGCGGGTGAAGGCCACGCCCGTCGCGCAGTCGTCGCCGAGGTTGCCGAACACCATCGCCTGGACGTTGACCGCGGTGCCCCAGTCGGCGGGGATGCCGTACAGCTTGCGGTACGTGATCGCGCGCTGGTTCATCCACGAGCCGAACACCGCGCCGATCGCGCCCCAGAGCTGGTCCCACGGGTTCTCGGGGAACGGCTTGCCCGTGCGGCGCAGGATCAGCTCCTTGAACTCCGCCACCAGCTCCTTCAGGTCCTGCGTCGTCAGCTCGAGGTCGGCCGTGACGCCGCGCGCGCGCTTCTTCTCGTCGAGCACGACCTCGAACGGGTCGTGCTCCTTGTCGGACTCGGGCTTGAGACCGAGCACGACGTCGCCGTACATCTGCACGAAGCGCCGGTACGAGTCGTACGCGAAGCGCTCGTTGCTGGCAGCGCGCGCGAGGCCCGCGGCGGTCTCGTCGGTGAGGCCGAGGTTCAGGATGGTGTCCATCATGCCGGGCATCGATGCCCGCGCGCCCGAGCGCACCGAGACCAGCAGCGGGTTCGCCGGATCGCCGAACCTCTTGCCGACGATCTGCTCGACCTTGCCCACCGCCTTCTCGACGTCGCCGCGCAGCGACGCCGGATACTTGCGGCCGTTCGCGTAGTAGTAGGTGCAGACCTCGGTCGTGATGGTGAAGCCCGGCGGGACGGGCAGCCCGATCGACGCCATCTCCGCGAGGTTCGCGCCCTTGCCGCCGAGGAGGTTCTTCATCTCGGCGCGCCCGTCGGCGCGGCCGCCGCCGAAGGAGTAGATGGTCTTGCTCACGCGTGCGGCGGCCCTGACGGGCTGCTTCGCGGTGCGTGCGGCCGCGGCCCGCTTGGCGGGCTTCACGCTCTTCGCGACCTTGGTGCGTCCAGCGGCCGGCTTCGCCCCCCTGCCCCGCGGCGCCTTCTTGGCCGTCTTCTGTGCCCGTGACCTCTTCGACTCGACTTCCCGCTGCTTCACACGCGCCATGAGCTCTCCTCGGAACTTTCGGGGGTATCCGCGCTTCGTACCACCGCGAATCCTGAGCCGCCATGGCGGTTGCGCAGACGAGCGTGGCGACGCACGAGGACGCGCGCGCGAGCGCTCCAGCGATCGCGCGCAACGGCCGATGTGCGGGGTGAAGGGACCTGCCGAGCATGAGCCGACATCGTGCGCCGCACGGCGCGCCGGTCCCTTCGGGCGGGCACGACCACGCCCGGCGTGCCGATCCGGCCTTGCACGGCACGCTGCACCGCTTGCGGCGCCAGCTCGAGGCCGTCGGCCGGCTGAGCCAGGCGGAGGAGCTCCTCGCCGGCGACGTCGAGGGGCTCGCGCGCAAGGTCACCGAGCTCGCGACCCACGCCATCGGCTGCGAGCGGGCGAACGTCTGGCTGTTCGACGCGGACGAGGCCGCGCTGCGCTGCATCGACTGCTTCGAGGCCACGCCGGCGCGGCACTCCGCGGGCATGGTCCTCGAGGAGCGCGAGTACCGCAACGAGTTCCGGGCGCTCAAGAGTGCGAAGTACGTCGCCGCGGACGACGCGCTGACCGACCCCCGCACCGCCGGCTACGTCGCGAGCTACGTGGGGCCGCTCGGCATCACGTCGATGCTCGACACCGTCATCCAGATCTCGGGCAAGCATCTCGGCCTGCTCTGCCTCGAGCACGTCGACCGGCCGCACCGCTGGGAGGAGGACGAGATCTCCTTCGCCGGGCAGCTCGCCGACAAGCTGGGCCTCGCGCTGCTGAGCCGGATGCGGCTGCGCGCCGAGGCCGAGCTGCGCGCGAGCGAGAGCCGCTTCCGCGCGACCGCCGCCGAGCTCAACGAGGCGCAGCACCTCGCGCGGCTCGGAAGCTGGAGCTGGGAGCCGGGGACGAACCGTCTCACGTGGTCGGACGAGCTGTACCGGATCGTCGGGCGCGACCGCGCCCTCCCGGAGCCGCCGCTCGACGCGCAGCTCGCGCTCTTCACGCCCAGAAGCCGCGCCGCGGTCACGGCCGCGCTGCGCGCCTGCGCCGACGACGGCACGCCGTACGCGCTCGACCTCGAGTTCGTCGGCGAGGACGGGCGCCGCGGCTGGATCCTCGCGCGCGGCGAGGCCGCACGCGGCGACGACGGCGTGCTCCGCGTGCGCAGCACGGCGCTCGACATCACCGAGCGCAAGCAGGCGGAGAACGAGCTGCGCCACCTGCAAGCGGCGCTCGCCGAGGCGCAGGCGGTCGCGCACGTCGGCAGCTGGCAGCTCGACATCGCGAGCAGCCGGCTGACCTGGTCGGACGAGAGCTTCCGCATCTTCGGCGACACCCCGGGCGCGTCGCCGGCCTCGTTCGACGTCTTCCTGCAGCGCGTGCACCCGGACGACCGCATCGCGCTGGCGGAGACCTTCCAGCGGTCGCTCGAGGAGCGCGTCCCCTACGACGTCGAGCACCGCATCGTCTGGGACGACGGCACGGTGCGCGTCGTGCAGGTGCGCGGCGAGACGTGCTTTGACGCCGACGGAGCGCCCGTCCGCACGATCGGCACCGTGCAGGACATCACGCGCCGCAAGGAGGCCGAGCTGGCGCTGATCCTGGAGCGCGACTTCTCGACCGCCCTGATCGACAGCCTGCCGGGGCTCTTCGTCCTGCTCGACGAGGACGCGCGCCTGGTCCGCTGGAACGAGAACGTGTCGCGCCTGACCGGGCTCGGCGACGAGCAGCTCGAGGGACGCGACGCCGCCTCGCTGATCGTCGACGACGATCGCGAGCACGCGCGGGAGACGCTGCGCAAGGGGTTCGTCAGGGGCCTCGGCGACGCCGAGTTCGGCCTGCGCACCGCGGGCGACGTGCGGACCATCCAGTGGAGCGGCCGGCGCATCACCCGGGACGGGAAGGCGTACCTCGTCGCCGTCGGCAGCGACGTCACGGAGCGCAAGCGGGCCGAGGCGCAGATTCGCAGCCTGGCGCGGCACGACGTCCTGACCGGCCTCCCCAACCGCGCGGTCTTCGTCGAGGAGCTCGACCGCGCGATCGCGCGCTCGCGACGCGCGCAGACGAGCTTCGCGGTGCTGTACCTCGACGTCGACCACTTCAAGGACGTCAACGACACGCTCGGCCACCCGACCGGCGACCTGCTGCTGCAGGCGATCGCCCGGCGCCTGCAGGCGGCGGTGCGCGAGGAGGACACGGTGGCGCGCTTCGGCGGCGACGAGTTCGCGATCGTCGAGGTCGACATCCGCGAGCCCTCCGACGCCGCCGCGCTCGCCGACAAGGTGCTCAAGACGATGGGCGAGCCGTTCGCGATCGGCGGCAACGAGATCCGCACCGGCACCAGCATCGGGATCGCGGTCTACGGTCCGGACGCGCCGGGGGCGGAGCAGCTGCTGTCGCATGCCGACGTCGCCCTGTACCGGGCGAAGTCCGAGGGACGGGGGACGTACCGGTTCTTCACCGAGTCGATGGACGCGGAGGTCCGCGCGCGCGTCTCGCTCGGCGCCGAGCTGCGTCACGCGCTCGCGTCGGGCCAGCTCTTCCTCGAGTACCAGCCGCAGGTTGACGTCCACACGGGCTCGATCATCGGCGTCGAGGCGCTCGTCCGCTGGCACCATCCAAGGCGCGGTCTCGTCCCGCCGTGCGACTTCATCCCGGCGGCGGAGCGATGCGGTCTCATCGTCACGCTCGGCCGCTGGGTGCTGGAGAACGCCTGCCGTCAAGCGCAGGAGTGGATCGACGCGGGCGCCGGCCCGCCGGTGATCTCGGTCAACGTGTCGGGTCTGCAGTTCAAGACCTCGGACGAGCTCGAGCACGCGATCGCCGCGACGCTCGCGAGGACCGGGCTCCGGCCGCAGCTCCTCGAGCTCGAGCTCACCGAGAGCGTCCTCATGGAGGCGTCGCACGACGTCCTCGCGCGCCTGCGCAAGGCCGGCCTGCGCATCGCGATCGACGACTTCGGCAACGGCTACTCGTCGCTCGGCTACCTGAGCCGCTTTCCGGTGGACCGCATCAAGATCGCGCAGAACTTCATCTTCGACCTGACGACGGCCTCGCGCAGCGCCGCCATCGTCAAGGCCGCGATCGGCCTCGCGCACGAGCTCGGGCTCGACGTCGTGGTGGAGGGCGTCGAGAGCGTGGAGCAGCTCGAGCTGATCAAGGCCTGGGGCGCGCGCAAGGTGCAGGGCTTCTACTTCGCGCCGCCGCTGCCCGCCGACGACGTGGCGCGGCTGCTGCGTGCGGGCCGGGTCGCCGCGCGCCGCCTCGAGGGGCGCGCGCCGCCGCTGCTGCTGCCGCTGCATTAGCTGGAAGCCTGGCGCGCGGCCTCCGATTCGCGTGGACCGGCGGCGCCGCGTGCGGCATGCTCGCCACGATGCGCGACGCGCGATCCGCTTCCCTTCTCTCGCTCCTCTGTGCCGTCGTCGCGCTGCCGGCGGCGGTCGCCGCGCAGCCGTCTCCGGCGCGCGTCGTCGTCGACGCCGATCGCACGACCGGCGCCACCAACGGCGACCTGCTCGGCGTCGGCTGGAACTCGGGCGACCTGTCGCGCCTGGCACCGCTCGGGCCCCCGCTCGTCCGCATCGATTCGCGCCTCGAGTCCGCGGCGCCCGCGCCCGGCGTGTTCGAGCTCGGCGCGGTGCTCGAGCGCGCCGCCCGCGTGCGGGCGGCCGGCGCCGAGCCGCTCGTCATCCTCTACGGCATGCCGCGCTGGCTCGGCGAGGAGCGCGCTGCGCAGTGCGAGCCGAACCCGGTGTTCTTCCCCGACGGCTGCAGCCCGATCCTGGTCGCGCCGCGCGACCTCGACGCCTGGGAGGAGGTGATCCGCACGGTGGTGCGCGCGCTCGCCACGGCGCCGGCGCCCGCTCACCGCTTCGAGGCCTGGAACGAGCCCGACCTGCCCGTCTTCTGGCACGACACGCGCGACGCCTTCTTCACGACGGTCGCCGCGACGCATCGCGCGGTGCGCGACGTCGCCGAGGAGACCGGGCTGCCGCTGCGGATCGGCGGACCGGCGTCGTCGGGGTCGGAGTTCGTGGTGGCGTACGCCGCGGAGATCCTGCAGCGCGGCCTGCCGCTGCACTTCCTCTCCTGGCACTGGTACGCCAACAACCCGTTCCTCGGCCCCGACGGCGCCGAGGGCCTGATCGACCCGGTGCTCTACGAGGCGCTCGCCGGCGTCAATCCAAACGCGACGCCGGCGGTGTACGGCGAGCAGGCGCGGCGCGTGCGGAGCGAGGTCGAGCTGCTGCTCCGCGAGGCGGGTGTCGAGCTCGATCCCGACCTGCTGATCGACGAGTGGAACCTCTCCGCGGGCGGCCTCGACCGCCGGCACGACTCGCACGAGGGAGCAGCCTTCGTCGCCGGGACGCTGATCGAGATGGAGCGCGCCGGCCTCGACGGCGCGGCGTACTACCGCTCGATCGGCGACCGCGAGGCCGGCGACTGGGGCCTGATCGCGCCGGACGGCACGAGGAAGCCGACCTGGTGGGTGTTCCGCGCCTTCGAGCGCGCGTCGGGCTCCCTGCTCGACGTCCGGGGCGACGATCCCGGGAGCGGCTTCTGGGCACGCGCCAGCCGGCGCGGCCGGCGGGTCGACGTGCTGCTCGCCTCCTTCCGCGCCGTCGGCGGGTCGGATCGGCGCGTGACGCTCGAGGTCGAGGGCGATTGCGCGGCGGAGAGCGCGCTCGTCGGTCGGATCGACGCGACGTCGGCCGACTGGGGACGGCGCCAGGTCGTGCGCGCCGCCGACGGGGCGTTCTCGCTGGATCTCGCCGCGCAGTCGGTCGCCTGGCTGCAGCTCGCGTGTCCGCGCGGTGCTGCCGTGCGGTCGTCGCGCTGCCTGCCGGGT
>JBFMAS010000100.1:0-6504 GCA_040755575.1 Thermodesulfobacteriota bacterium | reverse complement strand
GCGCGAACGGCTGCCGCGGCAGCCGTTCGCTCAGCCGTCGGCGGTCGCGACCACCGCGAGCGAGCCCGAGGGCACGTAGAGGCGCCGGCTTCCGGCGTCGGCGGCCTGGGCCGCGCGCCCGAGCAGCGTGCCGAGCCGGGAATCGCGCCCCGCGACACGTCGGGCGACGAAATCGAGCCGGACGTACTGCCCCGCCGGGACCATCGTCTGGACGCGAAATCCGGCTGCGTCGAGCGCGCGGCGCAGGGTCGACTCCGAGAACAGCACGACGTGCTCGGGGAACTTGAGTGACACCCAGCGGCGCTGCTGGAGGCGCGCGAGCCAGCTGCCCGTGTCGGGCGTCACCGCGAGCAGGGCGCCGCCCGGACGGAGCAGCTCGCGAGCCTTGCGCAGCGCGCTCGCGACGTCGCGGAAGTGCTCGAGGCAGTCCTGCATGCTGACGACGTCGAAGTAGCGCCGCGGCAGATCGGCGGACTCGAAAGGGGCGACGACCACGCGGTGCTCAGGCGAGATCCGGTTCGCGGCCGCCGCGCTGAGCTCGAGCGCCCAGCGCTCGGCAAAGCGGTCCCGGGCGGCGTCGGCGAGGTAGCCGAAGCCCGCGCCGACGTCGAGCAGGCGTCCCTGCCCGACGTACGCGTCGACCAGCGCCAGGCGACGCGCGAAGGTCGCGCGCAGGTCGTCCGCCATGCCGGCGTAGTGCGAGTAGCCGCGGTGCCCGGGCGACGCGCTGGCGAAGTAGCTTTCCTCGTACAGCGCGATGAGCGTCGCCGGCGTCGGCATCGGGTTCAGGTACCAGAGCCCGCAGCCGCGGCACTCGACCATCCGGAAGCCGTCTCGCATCGCGACCGGGCGGAACTCCTCCGCCTCGCACAGCGGACACGGACGCTCGACGGCCGCGCCCGGCACGAAGCGGTACGCGCCTCGGCGCAGGTTGCGCCGCACGCGATACAGGTCGGCCGCCATGCGCAGGCTGTCGCGCACGAGATCGACGCGCGACGCGTCGTGGTGCGTCAAGCGTACGGGGAAGCGGCCGACCCGCAGACCGGCCGCGACGGCCGCCGCGAGGATCTCGAAGTCGAAGCCGAAGCGGTCGACCGTCCGCACCGCGAAGAGGTCGCGCGCGACGCCGGCCCGGAACGCCTTGAGCCCGCACTGCGAGTCGCGGAACGGAAGGCCGATCGCCAGCCAGGTGAGCGCCGAGAGCCCCTTCCCGGACACCCAGCGCATCCAGCCGTAGCCCCGCTCGACCTGCGAGTCCGGCAGATCGCGCGCACCGATCGCAACATCGACCGCGCCCGAGGCGAGCGCGTCCAGCATCGGCGCGAGCGCGCCGAGATCGTACGGGCAATCGGCATCGGTGAACGCGATCAGAGGATGCCGGGCGGCGGCGATGCCGCGCGCGAGCGCGAAGCCCTTGCCGCGGTTGCGCGGCAAGCGCAGCACGCGCAGCGGGACGGGCGACGCGAAGCGGCTTGCGACGGCGGACGTGGAGTCCGAGCTTCCGTCGTCGACCACGACGATCTCCGCCTCGCTCGCGAGCCGTGGCAGGGCCTCGGCGGCCGCGCGCAACGTTGCCGGCAGCCGCGCTTCCTCGTCGAAGGCCGGCACGACGAGCGACAGCCGATGCGCGCACCGGCCGATCCCGCCGGAGGCCCGGGATGCGGCGTCGAGTCCGCGTGCGCTCACGCCGGGCCTCGCCGATCCCGGCGGTAACCGCTCGCGCCGACGACCAGCACGGCTGCCAGCGCCGCGAGCGAGATCCAGGCACCCGCGATCAGGCTGTCCGGCCGGTACTCGAGCTCCACCTCGTGCAGCCCCGCCGGCACGACCAGCGCCTGGACCAGGCCGTACGCTCGGTAGATCGGCGCTCGCCCGCCGTCGATCCGCGCACGCCAGCCCGGCATGTCGGACTGGCTGACGACGAGCACGCCCGGCGCACTGCCGGAAAGCTCTACGCGCATGCGCAGGAACCCGGGCTCGGCGTTCAGCAAGCTGATCTGCGAGCGCTGCGACGCGGGCGCGATCCGCGGGAGAGCCGGCTTCCCCTCGCACTCGAGCAGGGCGAAGGAGGAGAGCTTGTAGTACCGCCTGTGCAGCTCGCGGAAGATCTCCTCGCCGTTCATGCAGCGAGCGCGGTCGACGAAGCGCAGCGGCGGCAAGGCGGTCGCGCGCTCGACCACGACCGCCTTCGCCTCCTCGTGGATGACGTTCCCGTCGACCGCTTTGCCGGCCGAGCCCACGAAGCGTACCCCGAGCACGTCCAGCGTCTGGTCGGCGGCGCCGAGCGTCAAGCGCGGCATCCCGAAATGACCGTCCTCCGACATCGTCAGCGCCTTCTGGTACGGAGCCCAGAGGAACGGCGATGTCCCGTTGACCGAGGGGATCCGGAACTCGGTCGGATAGTCGAGCGCAAGCAGCGCGTGCTGGTCTTTGCGGCGGTCGTGCTGCGGGACCACCGACGCGTAGCGCGGCCCGAGGATCGACGGGTTGCGTCGTGCGAGCGTGTCGACGACCCGCGGCGGCTCGGAGCGCGTCCGCCCGGCGAGGCCGAAGACCGCGCCGCGGTTTCCCGCCAGGCCGAGCCAGACGAGAGCCAGCGCCACCGCCACGGCGACGCGACGGCGCTGCAGCAGAACCAGTGCGACGAACACCGGGACGCCGACCGCGGTGACCACCAGCACCCAGTGCCTGGCCGTGCCGGTCGCGAGGCGTGCGATGATCCAGCACGCCACGGCCGAGCCCCCGATCGCGACGCACGCCCTCGCCCCGCGTCGACCGTCGAGCAGCGACTGCGCGCCGAAGCCCGCGAGCGCCGCCAGGCAGAACACGACCTCGAGGAGGTGCTTGAACGGGTAGCGGAACGCGTTCAGCCCGGGGATCGCATAGGCGAGCTGGCCGACGGGCGTGAACGGGCCCAGAGCGAGGACGAGCGTCACGACGAACGCCCCGGTCAGGAAGAGCTGCACCCGGCCCGTGCTGCGCGCACCCTCGATCGCCAGCACGACCGCGAGCGTGCCGACGAAGACCGCACCGCCGAGGAAATACGGGTACATCGGGCTGGTGACCAATCGCGGGATCACCAGGCCCGGCAGGACGTTCGGCGACGACGGCAGCAAGAGGAACTCTTCGAGCGACACGCCGCTGCCGCGTCGCGACAGCGCCGCGATCTCGATCGCCGGCAGGAGCTGCACCGCAGCGAGCGCGATGCCGAGCACGTAGATCGACAGCAGGGACCATACGGGACGGAAGCGGTCCTCCCGGCGTCCGACGGTCAGCACGAGCGCGAACGTACCCGCCATGAGACCCGTGTAGAAGCCGTACTGCGGGTAGCCGGACAGCGTCTGCAGGGCGACGGCGGCGGCGCCGATCGCGGTCCACCGCCGGAACTCGCCCGGGACCGCGGCGCGCTGGACCGCGGCGAGGATCAGAGGGAGCCAGGCCGCGGCGTTCTGCGCCTGGATCCAGCGGATCGCGAAGAACAGCAGCAGGCCGTTGCCCGCGTAGACGAGACCCGCCAGCGATGCGGCGGCTCGCCCGAGTGAGAGCGATCGCGCGAAGACGTACATGAACAGCCCGGCCAGGACGAAGTGGAGCGCCGCGACGCGATCGAGGGCGCGATAGCGCAGACCGATCGGCTCGAGCAGGAACGGCAGGTTGCCGGGGTAGAGCGCTCCGCTGGTGATGTCGCCGAGCAGCGGAAAGCCGGAGAAGTTGTACGGATTCCACAGCGGCAGCCGGCCCTCTCGCCACTGCCGCGCGACCTCGACGCGGATCGGGAAGTTGAAGCTCGCGTTGTCCGCCCTTCCGGTGACGGTCCTGGCGCGGGCGATGAAGGCCGATGAATCGAGCAGGGCGACGGCGAGTACGAGCCCTGCGACCCAGGCAGCCGCCACGAGACGTGTCCGGTGTCTCCCGAGCGAGCCTTCCGCGCCTGCCCGTCGCACCGGCGCCACGGCGCCGGCATCGTCGAGCGTCGAGTCGGTTTCGTTGCTTGCTTCGAGCCGGAGCAAGAGGGACTCCCGAGCGCTTTCGCGCATCGATCGCATCAGGCGGGCGTTTCGGAGGCTGCGGCGCACACCCTACCCAGCCGAGGCGGCGCAACGCAACGAACTTTGGCCGAATGCCGTCCGGGACGCGCCGGCGCGGCTCCGGTGGAGCTGCGGACGCGCAAGCAAAAGGAACGAGCTCGAGCGCCGGCACGGCAGGCCGGCCCCGAGCTCGTCACCGCGCGTCGAGCGGGCGCCGCTACGACGCCGCGGCCGAGCTGCCTGCGCCGGCCGCTTCGCGCCCGCCCGCCTGGCGCAGCAGCTCGGCCTCGATGAACTGATCGAGGTCGCCGTCGAGCACGGCGTCGGTGTTGCCGACCTCGACCCCCGTGCGGTGGTCCTTGACCATGCGGTAGGGATGCAGGACGTACGAGCGGATCTGGCTGCCGAAGTTGATTTCCCGCTTCTGGCCGGTGATCTGCTCCTTCTTCTCGCGCTGCTTCTCGAGCTCCAGCTCGTAGAGGCGCGAGCGCAGGATCTTCATCGCCATCGCGCGGTTCTTGTGCTGCGAGCGCTCGTTCTGGCAGGCCACGACGATGCCCGTCGGGAGGTGCGTCAAGCGCACCGCGGAGTCCGTCTTGTTGACGTGCTGGCCGCCGGCGCCGGACGACCGGTAGGTGTCGACGCGCAGGTCCTCGTCGCGGATCTCGATCTCGATGTTCTCCTCGATCTCCGGGGTGACGAGAATCGCGGCGAACGAGGTGTGGCGGCGCGCGTTGGCGTCGAACGGCGAGATGCGCACCAGGCGGTGGATGCCGGCCTCGGCGCGCAGATGGCCGTACGCGTACTCGCCCTCGACCGTGAAGGTCGCGCTCTTGATGCCCGCGCCGTCGCCGGGCGTCACCTCGACGAGCTCGGTCTTGTACCCGCGTCGCTCCGCCCAGCGCAGCAGCATGCGCAGCAGCATCTCCGCCCAGTCCTGCGCCTCGGTGCCGCCGGCCCCCGGGTGCACGTCGACGATCGCGTTGCTCGCGTCGTGCTCGCCGCCGAGCATGCGCGCGAACTCGAGCTTGGCGGTCTCCTTGTCGACCTCCGCGAGGCGCGCCGCGGCCTCGGCGAGCGCTTCGTGCTCGCCGTCGGCCGCCATCTCGAGGTACAGCTTGACCTCCTCGAGACCCTCCTCGAGACGGCGCAGCCCGCCGAGCTTCGCCTGCACCGCGGAGCGCTCCCGCAGCACCGACTGCGCGTTGTCCGCGTTGCTCCAGAGGTCCTCGCGCGCCGCGAGCTCGTCGAGCTCCTTCGCGCGCTCGCTCAGCCGAGCGACGTCAAAGATGCCTCCCGAGCGCGGCGATCCGCGTCTCGAGGTCGGCTGCACGCTCGCGTCCTTCGGAGAGCTCCATCCTCGTTCTCTAGCGATCGTCCGCGTCCGCCCGCAACCGCGCGCCGCGGGGAGGCGAGCGCCGAGGCGCTCTACTCGTGCAGCGCTCGCGCGACGAGCAGAACGCCGACGAAGAGCAGCGCGGCGCCGATCGGCAGCAGCACGATCCCGTACCCGGGATCGCCGCCGTGGACGCCGACGCCGCCCAGCAGGAAGCCGCCCGGGACCAGCAGCGTCGCGCCGACGAGACACCACGACGCGCGACGGCCGCTGCCCGCCGCCGCCCCGAGCCAGCGCAGCGTCCCCGCGTAGGCCACGTTGACCAGCGCGAGGAGCACTCCGTGCGCATGCGCGAGCGTCCAGAGCAGCCGGCGCGTCGCATGGGCCTCGTTCACGTACCAGGCGACCTTGAAGCCGTGCAGCGTCTCGAGGACGATGCCGAGGCTGAGGAAGACCAGCAGCGACCACCAAGCGAGGCGCAGGTGGCGCCGCGCGAGCGCCGCCGATGCCTGTTCGAGGGCCGGGGCCGCGAGCGGAGGAGCGGGGGACGCCATCGGGGGGAACTCCTACTCCACGACCAGAAGGGACCGCTCCTCGCGGCTCTCGAGCAGGCGGTGGATCTGCGACTCCAGCGCGACGCCGGGGCGCGCGATGAGAAGCTCGGGCCCACTCGACACGTGGCCGCCGGCCTTCGCCCACGTCGCGACGGCGCGGCGCGCGGCGCGCTTGCGCTCGAGCGGCGGGGCCATGAAGTCGTAGTCGAAGCCCGCGAACGGCTCGAGCGTGCGCAGCGAGCGGTAGGCGATCGAGCGCACGGCGTCGTACGGGTCCGTCAAGAGCAAAGCCAGGTAGAGCCCGAGCCAGTCGTCGCGCGACGCGCGGCGCGCCGGCTCCCAGCCCATCGACCACGCCGTGAGCGCGCGCTGTGCCGCATCGCCGCGCAGCAGCCACAGCACGCCCGCCGCGAGCGCCTGCTGCTCCGCTCGGAGCGGCACGGGACGGGTGCCGTACCACCTCTCGAGCTCGTCGGCGGTCCACGCCAGCGTACGGTCGAGGTGGCAGAGGTTGCACGCGTTCGGACGACCCACCTCGGCGCTCTCCACGACCGAGGGGCTGGTGATCTCGTGGCTGCGGGTCGCC
>JBFMAS010000099.1:0-2411 GCA_040755575.1 Thermodesulfobacteriota bacterium | reverse complement strand
TCGGGGTTGTGCGCACAGAGCTTGTCGTAGTCGAATTTGTCGACGTAGCGTGCGCGTGCGCCGGGCGGCAGCCAGAGCGGGCTCGCCAGCGCACCGATCTCGACGCCGGCGCCGCTCAGCCGGCGCGCGAAGCGCGCGCGCAGGTTCTCGGGCGCGCGGTCCGTCCCTTCCGAAGCCGCATCGGGCGCCGTCGCGCGTACGCGACGCCAGCCCTTCAAGGCGTTCGCGAGGATCGTCATGGACGTGCGAGTGCCGCCATGCAGCCGCTCGGAAGTCAACCGGCGCGTGTCACGAGCGCTGGTGCCGCCATCTGCGAGCCTCGCACCGCGACCGCGCTTCGTGGCTCGATTTCGGCTGGCCGACCGAGTCGCGGACGCCGGCCGCGCCGGAGCTCTACGGGAACCCATCCGCGCCACAGAAGGACCCCCTGCGCCATCTCTTCGACGGGTCGCAGCAGGCTCCACACCCTGGTGTCGCTCGAATCGGACGCGCACCGCGCAGCCGGCGTTGACAGCCGGCCCGTGCGGCGTCTACCGCAGTCCGGGCGAGGTGTAGCGCCGATGGCACAGCGCGTCCAGGCAGCTCCGAGAATCGTCGCGCGCGAGGAGTACCGCGCGAGCCGGCTGGCGTTCCTGCGCGGCGTCGTCGACCTCGAGCGTGCGGAGGGGCTCGAGGTCGGTGCGCTCGACTTCCCGACCGTGCTACCCGGCGCCGGCCGCTGCGCCATCGCGGACTCGCGCTCCGCGGACGAGCTCGCGCGACTCTTCGGCATCGAGCGCGCGACCATCCCGGATACCGACTACCTCGTCGCCAAGGACAGAGCGCTGGCGGATCAGATCGCACGGCGCTTCGACTACGTCGTCCTGTGCCACGTGCTCGAGCACGTTCCCGACCCGATCCGCTTTCTGAACGAGATCGCCGAGCTGCTGCGGCCGGGCGGCGTGCTCGTCCTGGCGATCCCCGACAAGCGCCACACGCCCGACGCCTCGCGACCCTCGAGCACCGTGGAGCAGCTCCTCGAGAGCCACTACCGGCGCGCGACGACGCCCTCGCTCGCGCAGATCATGGAGTTCGCGCGCACGTGGCTCGACGAGTGGAGGGCGCTCGCCGCACGCTCGCCGCGCGAGTTCTACGACTGGGCCGTCCGTCAGCTCGAGAGCGGCCAGGCGGACGTCCACTGCAACGTGTGGCGGGACGAGGAGCTCTTCGCGCAGCTCGACTACCTCGACGCCGGCGGCTTCCTGCCGCGCTTGACGCCGTGCGCCCGCGCGGCGAACGACGGCGAGCTGAACGAGTTCTACGTCGCGCTGCGCGCTCGCGACGGAAGCAATCCAGCGATGGCCGGATGACGCTCGTACGCTCGGCGCTGTCGCGCCTGCGCAGCGCCAGGCTGCCGGCGCGCTGGAGGTCTCGGCCACCACGACCAGCCGGGCTGCCGCCCTGCGAAGCCGCCGAGCCGGCCTACCCCTTTGCACGTCGCGACGACATCCGCTTGCGGCATTCGGCTCCGTTCCTGCGTCCCGGATCGGTCGCCCTCGAGGTCGGCGCCGGAGCGTATCCGTCGCTGCTGCCGCCCGGCGTGCGCTGCGAGTACTACGACAAGCGCGAGGCGGCCGGGCTCGCGCAGTACTTCCGCCGGCGCCGCGACCCCTCCGACGCGCCACCTCGACGAGATCCCGTCGCGCTTCCCGGACGGCGCGGACTTCCTGATCGCGCACAACGTGCTCGAGCACACCGCCGATCCGATCGGCACGCTCCTCGTCTGGCTGCGCTGGGTGAAGCCCGACGGGGTGGCGATCCTGTCGCTGCCGCACCGCGACGTCTGTGTCGGCGACTCGCTCCGCCCCGTCACGACGATCGAGCACGTGCTGCTCGACTTCGCGTTCGGCGAGCAGTGCACGTCGCTCGCCTCGCGCGAGCACTTCATCGCGGGCTGCGTCGGCTGGGCCGAGCACTGGCCCGAGATGTCGAAGAACGAGTTCGCCGCGGGCATCCTGCGCGCGGCCGCCGGCGCGGAGATCGAGCACCACTTCCACGTCTTCGACGACGCGCTCGCGGAGAAGCTGGTGCGCGCGGCGCTGTGGCTGCACGGCGCGGGGCGCATCCTGGCGTGCACGTCGCCCTACACCGATCCGGCGACGAACGGCGACATCATCGTGGTCGTGGGCGGCAGCGGCGACCCGGCGGTCCCGCCGGAGATCGCGACGGTTCGCTCGCAGCTGACCGCGGCGCTCGACCGTCTGGGCCGGCGCGACGCCCGCTCGTGATCTGCCACGGCGCAGGGCCGCCTAGGGCTTGCGCAGCACCATCTCCCATCCCTCCGGCGGGATCGGGATCCTGACCACGCTGCCCGGCGGCGCCTGCTCGAAGCGCTCGACCTGCTCCGCGAAGCCGAGCTCCGGGCGCGGCTC
>JBFMAS010000098.1:0-5132 GCA_040755575.1 Thermodesulfobacteriota bacterium | reverse complement strand
GAGCGCCGCGCCGCCCCGTCGTCCGCTGGTCAGCTCGCGACGATGACGCCGACGGCGACGACGCCGACCTCGGCCTCGGCGCCGACGTTGGTCGTCGTGGCCGCGTGCGACTCCTCGACGGCCGCGGTCACCACCTCGGCCTGGGTCGAGACGTTGGTGTTGGTCGACACGCTGCCGCCGCCGACCACCGCCTCGAGGCTCTCGTCGGAAACCTTCGAGCCGTGCCGCGCACGGATGTAGTCCTTCGCCTCCTCGACCGTGAAGCGGTAGCCGCGCTGCTTCGCCTTGTCGACGAAGTGACCGAGCCCGATCACGCCGTCCGACAGCTCCTTCAGCAGCTCCCGGTTGCTTCGCACGTCCGACACGAAGCGGTCGATCTCCGCTCTGCTCATTACCTCACCTCCGAAGGCCGCCGCTCCCCGGCGGCGGCGCGCTAGGCGGACCCCGCCCCAGGAGCCCGCGAGTGTCTCCTGCACAAGCGAACGAATCGCGGCGAAGCTTTAGGCGGCGCCGGCGAGAGCGACCCGGCTCGCGCGCTGTGGCGAGCCCTATTGTCGCGCAAGCCGAACGCCGATGAGCGAGGCAGCTCGGCACACGGAGGAGCACTCGTGGACGTCTGCCTGGTGAACATGCCGCTCGCGAGCCCGGTGCGGCCGTCGATCGCGCTCGGCGTCCTGAAGGCGATGCTGACGCGCGCGCAGATCGAAACGCGCGTGCTGTACGCGAACCTATGGTGGGTCGAGTACGTCGGCGCGCGGCACTACGCGACGATGCTCGCGCCGCGCACCGAGGAATGCCTGATCGACTGGCTGTTCGCGGGCGCGGCCTTCCCCGACTTCGAGCCCGATCACGAAGCATTCCTCGACATGCTGCTGGCGAACCATCCGGATCTCTTCGCGGACCCGCAGGAGGGACGGCGCCTGCTGCTGGAGATGCGCCGGCAGACGCCCGACTTCGTCGACTACGCGGCGCGCGAGGTGCTGCGCCACGAGCCGCGCATCGTCGGCTGCACGTCCACCTTCCAGCAGCACGTCGCCTCGCTCGCGCTGCTGCGCCGCATCCGCGAGCTCGAGCCGTCGGTCGTGACGCTGATGGGCGGCGCGAACTGCGAGACCGTCATGGGCAAGACGACGCACGAGCGCTTCCCGTGGGTCGACGTCGTGGTCTCCGGGGAAGCGGACGGTCTGGTCGTGGACCTGGTGCGCGAGCTCCTCGAGCACGGCACCGAGGTGCCGCGCGACCTCCTGCCGCCGGCAGTGTTCGTCCCCGCGCACCGGCGCGACGGCTACCCGCGCGTCGACTCGGGCGACGGCTACGCGCGCGGCACGACGCAGGACCTCTCGTCGGTCCCGGCGCCGGACTACGACGAGTACTTCTTCGACGAGGTGCACCGCTTCCTCTACCGGGACCACGTCCGGCCGGGGATCCCGTACGAGGCGTCGCGCGGCTGCTGGTGGGGCGCCAAGAGCCACTGCACCTTCTGCGGGCTGAACGGCGGCGGCATGGCCTTCCGCTCGAAGCCCGCCGCGCAGGTGATCGCCGAGATCGAAGGCCTGGTCGACCGCTACGGCTCGCGTCGCATCTCGACGGTCGACAACATCATCGACGTCAAGTACTTCGAGTCCGTCCTGCCGCACCTCGCGGCGTCCGAGCGCAAGCTCAACGTCTTCTTCGAGACCAAGGCGAACCTGAGGCGCTCGCAGGTCGAGGGCTTCAAGCGCGCCGGCGTCAGCTGGATCCAGCCCGGCATCGAGAGCCTGCACACCGAGTGCCTGCGCCTCATGCGGAAGGGCGTCGCGGCCTGGCAGAACGTGCGGCTGCTCAAGTGGTGCCGGCAGTACGGCGTGTTCGCGTTCTGGAACGTGATCGCCGGCTTCCCGGGCGAGCGCGACGAGTGGTACGCGGAGGTCGCGTCGTGGCTGCCGCTGCTCGAGCACCTGCAGCCCGCGACCTTCTCGCAGCTCCGCTTCGACCGCTACAGCCCCTACTTCACGCGAGCCGCCGATTACGGGCTGCGCCTGCGCCCCTGCCGGCAGTACGAGCACGTCTACCCGCTGCCGCCGGACGCGCTCGCGGACCAGGCGTACTTCTTCACTGAGCCCGAGCTCGCGCTGCATCGCCAGCTCCCCGGCCGTCCGGGGACGCGCGCGGTACAGGAGTGGATCGCGCGCTGGAAGCCGCAGTGGCCGAAGCTCAAACGCCTGGAGCTCGTGCGCGACGACGGCGCGCCGTACGTGCTCGACACGCGGACGCGTGCGACGCGCGAGCGTCATCCGCTCGGCGTGCTCGACCTCGCGGTCCTCGACGCCTGCGACGCGGGCCTCACCGACGCCGACCTCGCGGCCGCGCTCGCGGGCGCCGGGCACGCGCGGGAAGACGTCGAGCGGTGCGTCGCCGAGCTGCTCGCACACGGGCTCCTGCTGCGCCTCGACGGCCGCCTGCTGTCGCTCGTCCTCGAGCACCCGGAGCCCTACGCACCCGGCTGGGAGTTCCCGGGCGGGTCCTGGCTCTACGAGGTGAACGGCAGGCGCAGCGTGCAGGAGGACGCCGACCCGGACCCCGTGCAGCCCGCCGCCTGAGCGCGGTGTCGACGCGACGCAGGGAGGACGACTCGTGATCGTGACGGATCGCATCGCTCGCTTCGACGAGCCGCTGGCGCTGGAGTGCGGGCGCACCCTGCCCCGCTTCGAGGTCGCCTACGAGACCTACGGCACCCTCGCGCCGGACGCCTCGAACGCGGTGCTGGTCTGCCACGCGTACACCTCGGACCACCACGCCGCCGGACGCCGCTCGCCCGACGACGCGCGCGCCGGCTGGTGGGACTCGCTGATCGGCCCGGGCAAGACGTTCGACACCGAGCGCCTCTTCGTCGTGTCGTCGAACTGCCTCGGCGGCTCGCACGGCACGACCGGCCCCGGCTCGATCGACCCCGAGACCGGCAGGCGCTACGCGGCGAGCTTCCCGGTCGTCACCATCGCGGACATGGCCGACGTGCAGGCGCGGCTCGCCGACCGCCTCGGCATCGCGCGCTTCCACTGCGTCGTCGGCGGCTGCTTCGGCGGCGCGCAGGTTCTGCAGTGGATGGCGAGCAAGCCCGAGCGCGTCGCGAACGCGATCGTCATCAGCGCGACGCCGCGCGCCTCGGTGCACACGGTCGCGCTGTCGCTGATCGGCCGCGAGGCGATCCGGCGCGACCCGCGCTGGAACGGCGGCGACTACTACGACGGCGAGCCGCCGTCGGACGGGATCGGGCTCTTGACGATGTTCGGCGCGCTGTTCTGGCAGGACCGCAACCTCCTGCAGCAAAAGCTCGCGCCGGACCTCGCCCGGCCGCGACGGCTGACGTACGGCTTCGCGCCGGACTTCGAGATCGAGCGCCAGCTCCTGCGCCTCGCCACGCCGCAGAACGTCGTGCTCGACGCGAACGCGCTCCTCTGGCTCGCACGCGCGAACGACTACTTCGACCTGACGCGCGGGCGCGCGAGCCTCGCCGACGCACTCTCCGGCTTCCGCGGCCGCGCGCTGCTGCTCGGCTTCGCCGAGGACTGGCGCTACCCCGCGGACGAGATCGCCGAGATCGACGCCGCGCTGCGCTCGAACGGCGCCGCCTCGCGCCACGTCACGCTGTCGAACCCGCTCGGGCACGGCGCGTTCCTGCGCGACACGCCGAGCATCGCTCCCGAGCTCGCGCGCTTTCTCGCCGAGGCGGCCGCGGGCGCGCGCGGGCGCGCCGCGTAGACGGAGGGATCATGCCGATCGAGACGGAAGCCTGGGTCCTGCACCGCGCGCGCGAGGGCGAGAAGGGTCCCGCGCGCCTCGCGCTCGAGACGATCACGCTGCCCGACCTGACGGACGACCAGATGCTGGTCGAGCCGCTCTACGGCTGCTGGGAGGGCAACATGACGCACGCCGTGCTGCGCGAGCCGCTCGACGTGTGCGCGATGCGCGGCGAGGAGAAGGTCGTGCTCGGCAACGCGGGCACGGTGCGCGTGCTCGAGGTCGGGCGCGCGGTGCGCGACGTGCGCCCGGGCGACGTCGCGATCCTGAGCGCGATCGGCTCGCACGACGAGCACGGCTTCATGATCCAGGCGTACGCCTACGACGCGCCGGGCACGGTCGGCATGCTCGCGCGTCGCGTGGTGCTGCGGCGCGAGAACCTGCTCTACGTGCTGCGCGAGTCCGCCTTCTCGCCGCGCGAGTGGGCCGCGTTCTCGCTGCGCTTCCCGACCGCGTGGGCCAACTGGCGGCTCGCCTTCGGCGCCTACCGCCTGCAGATGACGGAGCGCATGTGCCCGGAGCCGTTCGTCGCCGGCTGGGGCGGCGGCGTGACGCTCGCGGAGCTGCTGCTCGCGCGCCAGGAGGGCTGCCGCGTCGCGATGATCGCCTCGCGCCCGGAGCGCCTCGCGCAGATCCGCGCGCTCGGCATCGAGCCCATCGACCGCCGCACGTTCCCCGACCTCGACTTCGACGAGGCGCGCTACGCCGCGGACGGCGACTACCGCAAGGCGTACCGCCGCTCCGAGGAGGCGTTCCTCGACGCGCTCGGGACCGCGGGCGGCGGCCGCGACGTCGCGGTCTTCCTCGACCACGTCGGCGCACCGGTGTTCCGCGCCACCGTCAAGGCGCTCGGCCGCCAGGGCGTGCTCGCGACCGCCGGCTGGAGGCGCGGCATGAAGACGACGCTCCTGCGCGCGATCGAGTGCATCAACCACCACCTCTACGTGCACACGCACGGCGCCCGCGCCGAGGAGGGCATCGAGGCGATCGAGCACGGCGAGGCGACGGGCTGGATGCCGCCGCTCGAGCGCGAGACGTGTGCGTGGCGGGACGTCGGCGAGCTCGCCGAGGAGTGCATCCGTGATCGGGTCGCGTCGTACTTCCCGATGTTCGCGGTCAACGCGCACGCGGCGCACGACGCGGTCGCGCGTCCGGGCGAGCGCCGGCGACCGGCGGCCCCCGCCGGACCGCTCCAGCGTTCGTCCGCCTCCCTGCCGCCGTGACGGCGCCGCGCCCGGGGAGCCGCTGGCGCGGCACGGCCGAGGACAGCCGGCGTTCGCCGCCAGCTCGCAGCTCGAGGAGCGGAGCAGCCGGGAGCTCGCTGTGCGCCAGCCGATGGCGCCGCGCGGTCGCGG
>JBFMAS010000097.1:0-20066 GCA_040755575.1 Thermodesulfobacteriota bacterium | reverse complement strand
CTCCGCGTGCGCACGCGGCAGCCTCGGCTGCGGCTCGCCGACCTCGACCTCGAGCGGCTCGCCGCCGTCGTTGCGGACCGTGAACTCCGCCACGGCCTGCTCGCCCGGGGCGAGGCTGCCGAGGTCGATCTGCGCCCTCTCGGCGACGGCGCGCGGCGGACCGCTCGGCCTGGTGCACGACGACGAGACGGCGAGCGCCAGCGCCGCGAGCGCTGCGAGGAGGATTCGTGTGACGCCGAACGATTCGTTCATCGAGCCGGACGACGTGCCCGTGCGGCACGGCGGCATCCTTTACTCCACATCGCCGACGGCGTCGAGCCCGCGCGGCACGAGCGCGGCCGGCGCCGCGGCCGGCGGTGCCAGGAGCTCGTCGATCTCGAGCCACGCGTGCCAGTCGCCGGGGCGCGCGCGCACCACCGCCTCCAGCACGCGCACGATCTCCTGCACCGCGTCCTCCACGCTCGCCGCGTCCACCGGCCGATGGAAGCGCGCGATGCGCGCGCCGCGCTCGAGGCGTGCGTCGAACGGCACGATCGGTGCCCCGTGCGCCCGCGCCAGACGCACCACCCCGGCCGGTACCTCGATCGTCCTGCCGAACAGGGTCGCGGGGACACGGTCGCGCAGCTCGAGCGCCGCGCGCGGGACGTCGAGCAGCGCGACCACCGCGCCGCCCTGCGCCAGGTGCTCGTCGAGCGCATCGCGCGCGCCGGGAGCGGTGTAGATCCACGGCCGCGCGAGGGTCCGACGCAGGTAGCCGAGGCGGGCAGCCGCGATCGCGCGCTGGTAGCGCGTCCAACCTTCGCGCGGCGGCGCACAGAGAAAGGTCGGCGAGAAGCCCGCGGCGCGGAGCGCGTCGAACGCGGGCAGGCCGCCCGAGAGGTGGAAGCCGACGAACAGCGCCGCGCCGGCGCGCGGCAGCGCCTCGCCTTCGCGGCGCACGCTGCGCGCCCGGTCGCCGTCGCGGCCGAGCCACGCGCGGCACGCGTCGAGGTCGTCGAGCGCGAGGCCGGTCACGAAGCGACGGCTCTCGGCGTCGAGCTCGGCGCCGGGACCGAGGACGTCGCCCATCGCGGCGCGCACGGCGGCGGCGACGTACGCGAAGCGGTCGCCGAGCGAGCGCGGCGTGAGGCGTCGGGTCAGCGCCTCGCCGGCCGCGACGGGCAGCAGCGCCGCCGCGGCGCGCAGCGCGAGGTCGCGGTCACGGAACATCGCCGCTCGCCCGCACGCCGCGCACGGCGAGGCCGAGGAGCAACCCGGTCGTGATGCCGTCGACGGGGTCGCGCAAAAAATAATGGACGAGGTTGTGCGCGAGGAGCCCGAGCACGCCGGCCATCGCCCCGTGCACCACGCCGCGCCATTCGCGCGTCGCGCCGCCGAGCCTGCGCCACGCGAGCCCGAGCGGCGCTGCGAAGAACAGCGCGCCCAGCAGGACGCCGATCACGCCCACCTCGACCAGGAGCTGCAGCGGCAGCGAGTGCGCGTGCGAGCGGAACCAGAAGCGGCTCACCGAGAGCGGCGCCATGCCGACCGCGAGGGCCCAGTTGCCACCGCCGACGCCGAGGACCGGCTGCTGCTCGACGAGCTGCCAGGCATAGCGGTAGATCAGCACCCGCGTGCCGATGCCGCCGTGCGCGAGGTACGCCCACACCGCGACGACGGCGCCGAGCGCGAGCCCGCCCGCGCCGACCCAGGCGGCGCGACGGCGCGCGGTCGCCGACATCGACAGCCACGCGGCGGTGACGACGCCGCCCCCGAGCATGGTCGCGATGCCGGCCTTCGAGTCGGTGCCCCACACGCCGAGGCACGCGATCGCGACGCCGAGCCCGCACAGCGCCGGCAGGAGCCGGCTCATCCCGCAGCCGACCAGCAGCAGCCCGATCTGCTCGACGAACTCCGCGAGCCGGTTCGGATGCCAGAACAGCGCGCGCCCTCGCACCATGTAGACCAGGTCGATCGCGCGGTTGCGCAGGATCTCGGGATCGCCGAGCGGCGCGACGAGGCGCAGACGCTCGGCCGCTCCCCACAGCGCCATCGGCGCCATCGCGACGAATCCGCTCAGCACGACGCGCCGCGGTCGCAGCGTCTCGTCGGCGATCACGAGCGCCATCGCGAGCCAGACGACGAGCCACTTGCCCGCGGCGTAGAACACGAAGGACGGCTGGCGTGCCCACAGCGCGGACAGCAGGAACCACGCCGGCAGCGCGCCGGTCGCGGCGAACAGCGCGGGCTCGGCGCGCATCGCCGCGACGATCTCGCGCGCGCGGCCGAGGAGCGCGCCGACGAGCAGCAGCGTGGCGATCTCGACGGCGGGCAGGACCGGCAGGCGCAGCGGCACGGCGATCAGGACCAGCGGGAAGATCCACGCCGGCCGCAGCCACGCGACGAGCGCGGCCAGCACGATGACGGCGACCGGGACGAGCTGCGCGACGACGTCCGCGCTCATCGACCGGCACGGCCGGGCGGCGCCGTACCGGTCGGCGGCGTGCTGCCCGCCACGAAGGGGGTCCACGGCTCGCCGCGCAGGATCGAGACGATGCGCTCGGCTGCGTGTCCGTCGCCGTAGGGATTGATCGCGCGCGCCATGCGCGCGTGCGCGGCCGGGTCCGAGAGCAGCTCGTCCGCCGCCGCGAAGATGCCCTCCTCGGTCACGCCGCACAGGCGCACGCAGCCGGCGGCGATCGCCTCGGGGCGCTCCGTGGTCTCGCGCACGACGAGCGCCGGCACGCCGAGCGACGGCGCCTCCTCCTGCACCCCGCCGGAGTCGCTGATGATGAGGTGCGCTCGCGCCATCACGTGGATGAACGGCAGGTAGTCGAGGGGCGGGATCAGGTGCACGCGCGGCTCCGCGCCGAGCAGCTCGCGCATCGGCGCACCGACGTTCGGGTTCGGGTGGACGGGGTAGACGAGGCGGACGTCCGGATGCGCGCGCACGATGCGGCGCAGGGCGCGCGCGATCTGGCGCATCCCTTCGCCGAAGCTCTCGCGGCGGTGCGCGGTGACGAGCACCAGGCGCTCGCCCGCGGCGGGCTCGGGCACCGCGGGCACGGGCGGACACTCGAGCGTCCGCGCCGCGAGCAGCGCATCGACCACCGTGTTGCCCACCACGTACAGCGTCGCGTCGGAGAGGCCCTCGGCGCGCAGGTTGTCGCGCGAGGTCGGCGTGGGGACGAAGTGTGCCGCGCTCACGACGTCGACGACGCGGCGGTTCAGCTCCTCGGGGAACGGCCGCGCGAGGTCGCCGGTGCGGAGCCCCGCCTCGACGTGCGCGACCGGCACGCGCGCGTAGAAGGCGGCGAGCGCCGCAACCATCGCGGTCGTGGTGTCGCCCTGGACGACGACCCAGTCCGGGCCCACGGCGTCGATCACCGGCGCGAGCGCGGTCAGCGCACGCGCCGTCAGATCGGGCAGCGACTGATTGGGCCGCATCAGGTCGAGGTCGTGCTCCGGCACGATGTCGAACAGGCGGAGCACCTGGTCGAGCATCTCGCGATGCTGCGCGGTCGCGCACACCACGACCTCGCAGCCGCGGCGGCGCGTGACGGAGATCACCGGCGCGAGCTTGATCGCCTCCGGGCGCGTACCTGCGATGACGAGCAGCTTCATGGCCCGCACGCGGCTCCCGGTGCTGCCCTCAAGCCGCCGGCAGCCAGCGCGCGGCGAGGCGGACGAGCCCCTCGTCGCGCCGCTCGCCGGTCACCGTGAAGTGGAGCTCGACGGTGTCGTAGAGACGCGTGCCCGTCTCGTCGAGCGCGTGCGCGCGCAGGCGGTAGCGGTCGGGGGTCAGCGGCAGGTCCGGAAAGCGCAGCCGGTAGCGGTAGCGGTCGGCGGCGATGCGCTCCGGCACGGCGCCGTCCATGTCGCTCGCGACGCCGTACACCGGCGTCAGGTCGTGGCGTGTGATGCCGACGAAGAGCTGCGGCACGCCGGCGGGCGCATGCACGTCGACGCTGACCAGCACGGTCCCGCCCTCCGCGACGCTGGTCACGTCGCGACCGGCCTCGTCGGCGAGCCGCAGGTCGACGACCTCGAACGCGAGGCTCGTCCGCTCGCCGGGCGCATGCGCAAAGCCGGCGCCGCCGTCGCGTCCGCTGCCCTCGACGCCGAGCGCCTCGCGATACGCGCGGATCACCGCGCGCGACTCGCCGAGGCCGCGCGGGCGGCCGCTCTCCATCCACAGCGTGCGCACGCAGAGCCGCTGCACCTCGGAGAGGTCGTGCGAGCACAGCACGAGCGTCCCCCCGCAGCCGAGGAAGCGGTCGATCCAGCGGTCGCAGCGGCGCTGGAACGCCTGGTCGCCGACCGACAGGATCTCGTCGGTCACGAGGACGTCGACCTCGAGCAGCGTGATCACGGCGAAGCCGAGGCGGAGCCGCATGCCGTCGGAGTAGGTGCGGATCGGCCGGTCGAAGAAGTCGCCGATGTCGGCGAACTGCGCCACCTCGGCGACCCGCGCGCGTGCCTCGCGCCGGGTCATGCCCGCCTGCAGGACGAGCGCGGCCTCGGCGTTCTGGCGTCCGGTCTCGAGCGCGTGGAAGCCGATCCCGAGGTCGAGCAGCGAGGCGACCCGCGCACGGAGCTCCACGCTGCCCTCGGTGGGCTGCGCCGTCCCGGCGAGCAGGCGGAGCAAGGTCGACTTGCCGGCGCCGTTGCAGCCGATCACGCCGAGCGACTCGCCGTGCTCGAGGGCGAACGAGACGTTGCGCACCGCCCACAGGCCGCCGGGGGCGGGCGGCGCCGCAGGGTCCCGGAGGCGGCGCAGCAGGGGGCGGAGCCGCGACCGGGACAGCGCGTAGTGCTTGCCGAGGTCGCGCGCGACCAGGGCCGGGCCCCGCGCTGCCGCGACCGCGGCGTCGTTCACGAGGCGTTCTCGGGCTGCCAGGTGCGCTCCCATCCTTCGGGTAGATCGACCGCCCGCACCGCGGCGATGAATGCGTCGAGGTTCATCTTGGCGCCGAAGCGCGCCGCGAGCTCGTCGATGCGGCGCAGCAGGAGATCCTTCGTGTACTGCTGCCGCAAGGCCTGCTCGACCTTCGGGCGGCACTCCGCGACCGGCAGCTCGCCCGCCTCGGTCTTCTCGAGCAGCCTGTAGATCACCTTGCCCTGGCCGGTGTCGATCGCGGGGGTCTTGTCCCCGACGCCGAGCTTCAGGATCGCTTCGCCGTGCGGCGACTGCCGGACCTTGTCCTCCTCGATCCAGCCCATGTCACCGCCGCTGCCCCGGGCGCTGTAGTCCGAAGTCTCGTCGGCAACCTTCGCGAAGTCCTCTCCCGCCGCGAGCCGCTTCTCGATCTCGGCGAAGCGCTCGCTCGCGAGCTTCAGCTCCTGCGGGCTCGCGTTCCTCCCCACGACGACGCCGACGCGCGCGATCCGGTAGCGGCCCATGAGCCGGCAAAGCTCGGGGTTGAGCTTCTTGTACTGCTCGACGTCCTGCTCGGTCGCCCGCAGCTCCTGCTCGGTGGTCGCGCGGAGGTACTCCTTGGCGATCACCTCGCGCTCGCTGCTGGCCGCAGCCGCCACCAGGCCCGGGTGCTTCGCGAGGAAGCCGTCCTCCTTCGCCGCCCTGGCGAGCATCGCGCGGGCGTACCAGTCGACGGCGAAGATCCGCGCCGCGTTGTCGTCGACCTTGAGTCGCTGCAGGACGGGTGGGGGCAGGAAGGCGAACTCCGCCGTGAGCTGCGGCGCGGTCACCTTGAAGTCGCCGATCTCCACCACCGGGGCCGCGGGCGGCGTCGCTGCGTCCTGAGCCCGGGCCGCGACGTCGAGCAGCTGCCACGCCGCCGCCGTCGAGACGAGGCCCCAAAGGAGCTGCTTGCCTATCCGCATCGAGTCCTCCTCCGCCGCATCGGTGCGGTTCGCTTACCGGTTCGCCATCGTGGTTTCCAGAAGCCGCCGCGCGACCGCGACCGTCAAGGTTTCGCCGATGCGTCACGCCTTCGTTGCCGACGAATGGTGTGGCTTGGCGAAGCCTCCGGCGTTTTCTGTCGTCGAGCGTTGGCAGAAGGCTTGCTCGAAGGTCGTTCCGGCCGCTCGACGCTTGACTCGTCAGGGTCGAAGAAAGCGACGTCACAGCCGACGTCAAATCAGTTGACATCGCACCCGAGCGACAGGTAACCCCTCAGGCTGGCGGCCAGCCGGGGAGAACTACGACGCCGCCCCAGGCGAGGAGGATGATGATGATGCGAGGCATGAAGTGGCTGGCGTGCGCCGTCGCTCTGCTGACGCTCGGCCTGCTGCCGGCCCTGGCCGCAGCGCAGCCGACCCCGACCCCGGTTGTGACCATCAAGTGGCCGGGCCCGCTGGTGATCGGCGACACCCCGTGTGGCGAGGCCTACGTCTCGATCCACAAGACCGCCTCCGGTCGCCAGTTCATGTGGCACGTCGAGGGCTGTCAGCCGCTCGAGAATCTCGTCTCCGGCAACAACCCGCCGCTTCCGACGCCGAAGCCGACGGCGACGCCCGTCGGCACGGTGATCCCGGGCGACCCGCTCCTGTGCCCCGACGGCTTCCTGACCGAGCCGGCCTCGAAGACCGACCCGTGGTACGGCTTCACGGTCGACATCCCCGAGGGCGTGACGAAGCGCTTCTGCGCGCCGGTCGAGCCGCCGTACGCGACTCCACAACTCACGTCGCCGTTGGGCAACTACTTCACGCAGATCACGTTCTCGTGGTACGACGTCAGCGACCAGGACTGCGGCGCGCTGAACGTGCACGTCGACGCGGTCGACGGCGTGTCCCGTCCTCGCGGCGGCCCGGGCTTCTCGGCCAGCGGCAACCACGTCTACTACGGCAAGATCGGTACGCGGATCACGACTCCCGAGCAGACCCTGCCCGGCATCTACGTGATGACGCTGGTCGGCGGTCCGACGACCTGCCATCGCTACCGCATCTCGTGGAAGGCGACACCGTGATCCAGCCGCTTTGACGCGCCTGCTGATCGGAGGGAAGGGGCCGCCTCGGCGGCCCTTTTCTTCGCTCACCAGTACTCGTCGAGCACGTCGCCGAGGCGGGTGAGCAGCGCGAGGCCCGCGATCAGCAGCGCCACGGTCGCGCCGACGAGCGCCGCGATCGCGGTCGCCGGAGGCCAGGCGTCGCCGAGCACCGAGACGCGGTAGAAGCCGATCACGGCGGCCATCGGGTTGAGCTTCGCGATCGTCCGCAGCCAGCCCGGCAGCGCGTCGAGGGTGAACAGCACCGGCGACGCGAAGAAGCCGACGGTCAGCGCCGCGCTCACGAGATAGCCGGTGTCGCGTACCACCAGGTAGAGCGGCGCAAGCACGAGCGCCAGCACGTTGACGAACACCAGCTCCGCGACCACCACCACGGGCAGGAGCAGCCAGCCCGCGTGCGGCGTGAGGACGCCGAGCAGCGCGAACACTACGAGGAAGAGCAGGAAGCCGACGATCTGGAGCAGGAAAGCGGCCGTCGCGGCCGCAACGATGCACACCTCGGCCGGCATCGCGAAGCGCTTCAGCAGCGCGCTCTGGTCGACCAGCGACGAATGACCCCGCAGGGTGCCGTCGCTGAAGGCCCACCACGGCCACAGCCCGCAGAACAGCGCCGGCACGAGACCGGGCTCACCGGGCCGCGCCGCCGTGACGCCCGCCCCGTAGATCAGGCCGAAGATCACGCCGTACGAGGCGAGCTGGATGGCGGGATTCGCGAGCGACCAGAAGAAGCCCAGACGCGAGCCCGCGAAGCGCGCGCCGACGTCGCGCCGGATCAGCGCCCACACGAGCCGCCGATGCCGTACGAGTCGCGCGAGGATCGCCGTGCCGCCGCGATCACGCGGCTCGAGCGGGCTCACATCCACTGGTGCTCGAGGTGGACGGTGCCGAGCTCGCGGCGCTCACCCACGCAGTCGAGCCAGAGCTCGTCGAGCGGCGCGCGCGCGCCCGCCGCACCGAGCAGGCGCACCGCGTAGCGGCCGGGCAGCAGCGCGGGGCTGGCGATCTCGACCGTGCCCCGCCCGGGTGCGGGCAGAGCGGTGACCAGCGTGCCGTCGACGCGGCGGATCTCGAGGCGTGCGCCGTCGACGCAGCCGACGCCGATGCGCAGCACCGTTCCGAACGGCACCGTGACCGGCTCGTCGGCGCGTGTCGTACCCTCCACGTGCAGCAACGCCGGCGCGCTCGCCGAGCGTCGCGCCGCGCTCTCGGCGTCAGCCGCCCGCTCGCGCTCGTCGATCGCGGCCTGGTAGCGCTTGGTCACCTCGTGACAGGCTCCCTGCATGCGCGCGCGGCCGTCGTCGAGCCAGATGGCGGCGTCGCACAGGCGCTCGGCCTGATAGAGGTTGTGGGTCGCGAGGACCATCGTTCCGCCACGCGCCAGGTGCTCGAGGATGTGATGCGAGCACTTGCGCTGGAAGGACTCGTCGCCGACGCTCAGCACCTCGTCGGCGATCAGGATCTCCGGCTCGGCAGTGACGGCGATGCTGTAGGCGAGGCGTAGCCGCATGCCGGCAGAGTAGATCCGCACCGGCTGGGCGAGGAAATCGCCCAGCTCCGAGAACTCCGCGACGAACCTCGCCGCCGCGCGCACGCGGACGGGCGCCAGCCCGAGCAGCGCCAGCGCGACGCGCGCGTTCTGCTCCCCGCTCCACTCCTCGAGGAAGCCGGCGCCGAGGTCGAGCAGGCTGCCCGTGCTGCCCTCGAGACGGAGCTCGCCCGCGCTCGGACGCGATAGCCCGGCCAGCATGCGCAGCAGCGTGCTCTTGCCGGCGCCGTTGCGCCCGATGACGGCGAGCGATCCGCCCCGCCGCAGGGTGAAGGAGACGTCCGTCACGCCGCGGATGCGCTCGCGCCGCAGCCAGCGTCCGTCCGGCGCGGCGTAGCTCTTGGTCAGGCCGCGCGCGACGATGGCGTTCGGGTCGCTCACTCGTGCCACGAAAAAGGGAGGGCCGCCGGTTGGCGACCCTCCCTCTCCGTTACCGGACTCGAGCTGGAAACGATCAGCTCTGGCCGGCCTTCAGAACGACCTGCTCCGCGAGCGACGGCACGGTCGCGCCGTACGTGCCGCCCACATTGCCGTTGAAGAACTCCTGGTACACGAGGCCCGTCGCCGGCAGACCGTTGTAGCCGGCGAGGTACGCGCCCAGGATGTCGTGCGTGGTCGTGTTCGGGAACACCTCCTGGTGGACCAGCGCGCCCTGCGCGTTGCGCACGAGGTCGAGATCGAGCCAGCCGCTGTCCGACGGGTCGAGGTCGCCGGTGGCAAACCCGACGTCGCCGAGATCACCCAGGCCGCCCGCCACGGAGATGTGGAAGATCGTCAGCTCGCGCGGCAGGAGGCATGCCTCGTCGGGCTCACCCGGCGAGAACGGCGGCTCCTCGGGGCTGTCGAACTCCTCCTCGCGGTTGTACACCGTGCAGGCAATCTCCTCGCCGGTCGGCGAGCAGGTGAACGACGTCTGCGGGTAGCGGCGGCTGATGTAGTTGGTCTGCGACGCGTTGAACAGACAGTTGGTGTACTTGGTCGGCAGCGTCACGATCACGTTCGTGCTGCCCGCCGTCAGCGTGCTCACGTCGTACTGCGAGATGAGCCGGCTCTTCGACAGCGCCAGGTTGACCTGACGGACGCAGTCGAACGGATCCGCGTACGGCGCCAGGTTGATGTCGAGCGCGCGGCAGTTGTCCCAGTCGGGATCGCTGTCGGCGAACAGGTTCTGCGGCGCGATGCTGCCGAGACCCGCGCCGACGAAGGCGCTGATCGCGACGAAGTTGTACGCGTGCGACACGCCCGAGGCGGCGCGAACGAGGAAGGCCTCCGCGCCCAGCGCGTTCGACGGGGTCGGATCGGCCGGCGGCGTGAGGCGCGTCCAGGTCTCGGTCTCGTCGATGTTGAGCTCGCCATCATCCGGCTCGCAGTTCAGAGCCTCCATGGCGATGACCTCGACGTAGCCGCGCTGCACGTCCTCCTGCTCGACGCCCGGCGGAAGCGTGCCGTTCGGCGGCAGGAAGGTCTGGCCGTTGTCCGTGTTCAGGAGGTCGTCCGACACGATCGACACCGCGCCCGAGGCGCCGGTTGCGATCGGGTACTTCGAGCGGATGCGCGGCAGGTTGGTCGCCGGGTTGAGCTCGACGACGCCCGCCCAGACCTCGCCGCACGAGATCGGCACGACGAAGTCGAGGACCTCCTTGCTGAGGCGCGACTCGCGGAAGCGGATCTTGAAGAGGATGCCGCCCGTCGGGTTGTAGCAGCCCGCGCCGTCGATGCCGCGCTGATAGTCCTCGGGCGTGCAGACCGGCAGCGCCGTGTTGTTCGTGTTGGTGTTGATGATCTGGATGTTGACCGCCTGCGCGTCCTGGTTGGGTCCGACCGGCCGCACGTCGTAGTACGGGCCGACCAGGTACTGGCCGATGCCGTTCGGGTTCAGCCGGGGGCCGGCGATGACGAAGCCCGACGTCGCCGGGCCAGGCGCCGGAACGATGCTGCCGCCCATCAGGCCGGTCTCGTTCTCGTAGATGTTCTCCTGGGCCTGTGCGGTCGACCCGATGCAGGCTACGAGCCCGGCCACGGCCAACGCCACAAGCGCCCTCGACGGTCCCCTACGCTTCATTCCTACCTCCTCTTTCATACCTTCTCTCCTCTCGGGAAAGCCTGCCTTGACCTAACTCTCGACTACCGCACCACCCGCCGATTGCGTCAGGGGCGCGAGGCTGAAGTCGGCTCGCATCGCCCGCACGTGCAGGCCCCTGCGTTCCCCCAGCCGTTACACCGAAACAACCCTTCGATTCAACTCCCCCGTCAACCCATGTCAGGTGGCCAGCGGTGCCAGGCCCCATTCTCGAACACCCAACGCTCCTTCACCTGGGCGGTGTTCTCCATGTCGACGAAGTGCTCGCGGTTGACGACGTAGTGCAGCTCCAGATCGACCACGCCACCCTTGTCGTCGAGCTCCACCGCCTTGACCTTCGCGCCCGTGTGGATCACCAGACCACCGCCGATGCGGGCGAAGCCATCCGGCTTGACGCGTCGGCGGTAGGCCTCCGCCATGTAGTCGTACGCGCCCAGAGTGTCGCCCGAGATCTTCAGATCCCAGAATCGCTGCGCACGCCTCGCGAGAGCGGCCTCCGAGTGCTGATTGAGCGGCCAGATGCCGTTCTGCCACGCGATGGCGGCCACGGCTGCCACCAGGAGCAACGCAACGACGCCACCGGCCGTTGCCTTCGCTCGCCTCCTGGACACCGCTGCCAAGCCCCCGATCCTCACGCTCGCGTCGGCGATCGCCACACCACCCCCAGGTGACCGAATGGACGTCCCGATATACCCGCAAGGCAAAACCATTGCAACCGGGAAGCGCTACCTTGTCCTGCATGGGCGCCTTGGAGAGGTTCGGGGCAGGGCTCATCAACCTAGATCCGCTCGATGGACGCCACGTAGGTGCACTAAAGACGCGCGGCGCAACGAAATCTTTCAGCCTGGACCATGGATTCTGCGGCGCGGGCGGCGCGGGAGACGCCGCCCGCGGTCGCTTTCCGCTGGCGCAAGCGCTAACGTGTCGGCGCCATCGAGGCCGCGCTCGGCGTTGCCCGCACCGACGATGTTGGCCGCTCTGCACGCACAGCGACGCACCGCCTCCCTGTATCCCCTGGCCCTCCTCGGACTCCTCCTTGCAGGCCTCCTGGTGCGCCTGCACGACCTCGACGCGCCGCTCCTCGAGGGCGCGGCCGCCAAGCAGACCCACACCGCGATGGTCGCCAGGAACTTCCATCGCGACCGCTCGGTGTGGCTGCGCCCGATCGTCGATGACATCGGACGGCCGGGCTACTTCCTGAAGGAGGTGCCGCTCGTCCCGGCGGCGGCCGCGTTGCTCTACGACCTGCGGGGCGGGGTGGACGAGCGGCTCGGGCGGCTGCTCTCGATCGTCGCCTGGCTCCTCGGCGTGCCGCTCCTCACCACGCTGCTGCGCCGCTCGCGCGCGCCCGGCGAGCGCCTGCTGGCGAGCGCCTGGTTCCTCGCAGCGCCGCTCGGCGTGGTGTACTCCCGCGCGTTCATGAGCGACGCCGCCCTGGTCACGGCGTCGCTGGGCGCGCTCCTCGCCCTGGCGCGCTGGCGCGAGCAGCCCACGGCGGGGCGCGCGCTCCTGGTCGGCGCCTGCACGGGGCTCGCGCTCGCGCTCAAGCCGCACGCGTTGCTCTGGCTCGTCCCGGCGGGCGTCGTGCTGCTGTGGCCGACCCGAACGCGCGCCGCCTGGCGCGCGCCGCGAGCGCTGGCCACCCTGCTCGCCTGTCTCGCCGCCGGCCTCGCACCGGCGGCGCTGTGGTACGTCCACGCCGCCGCGGTACACCGCGCGTACCCCGCCGCGGGCGCGATGGTGGCGGAGGGCTGGGTCGCGCCCCACCTGCTCCTCGAGCCGCGCCTGTACCTCGAGATCGCGCGCCAGACGATCGAGATGGTGTTCACGCCGCTCGGCGCGGCGATCGCCGTGCTCGGCCTCGTGCTCGAGCGGCGCTGGTCCTCGGTCGTCGAGCGGGCGCTGCTCGCGTGGGGTGGCGGCGTGCTCGTCGAGTGCCTCGTCTTCGCGACGCGCATGTTCGACGAGCGCGCCCGCGGCACGGAATACTACCAGCTCGCGCTCGTGCCGGTCGCGGCGCTGCTCGTCGCGCGCGGGGTGAGCGCGCTCGTTCGGGCGGTCGCGCCGGCATCGGTCGGGCTGCGCGCGGGCGTCTCGGTCGCTCTGCTGCTCGCGCTCCTCGGCAACTCCTTCGTCGTCGCGCGGAGCGCGCTGGGGGCGCCACCCGAGTACGCGTCGCTCGTCGAGCGTTGCGAGACGATCCGCACGCTGACCTCGCCGCGCGACGACATCTTCGTCCTCTCGGACCGTGGCGGGACGATCCTCTATTATTGTGATCGACGTGGCACCGTCCTGACGCTCGGCAGCGCGGTCGACCCCGCGCTCGCGGGAGCGGGCGCACGCGCGAGCACCGACGAGCTGGCCCGGGCCGTCGCATCGGCGCGCTACCTCTACGTGCCGTTCCCCGAGCTGCTCGCGACCGAGTCGTCGTTCGTCGAGCACCTCGAGCGCGACTGGCGGCGCGTGCCTGGTGCGGGCGATCTCTGGCTGTTCGAGCGGATCGACGAGCGCCCGACCCGGCGCGCGGGGCGCTCCGCCTCGTGAGCAGGTCGCCGCGCCCCCGTGGCGCAGCCGTGCGGGACGCGCTGCACAAGCGGCTCTCGCATCGGCTGAAGGCGGCGCTCTTTCGCCGGCCGCGTCTCGACGCCTGGCTCGACCGTCGCGCCGGCGGGACGATCCCCGGCGAGGACGGCGCCGCGGCGTCGCTGCTGCGCCGCGCGTGCTTGCGCCTGCTACCGGAGCGCGCGTCCCGGCACTCGGCGCTCCTGCGCGCCGCGGCGGCACCGGCCACCCGCGGCTCGATTGTAGTCTTGACATTGGTCCCGCCCGAGGACAGCGGGGGCGGCAGCCGGCCGGCCCAGCTCGCGGCGGAGCTGCGCCGGCGCGGCTTCGCGATCGACTGGCGCTACGCGCTGCCGATCTTCCCCTGGCCACGCCTCGGCCGCCCGCGGGTCGACGGCGTCTCGGTCCGCTGGCTCGGTGAGGACGGCGGCGCCGAACCCCCGGGCGCGCGCAGCGACGGCGTCCGCCTGGCGCTGCTCGAGGCCCCGCACCCGGTGCTGTGCGCCGAGGCGCGCCGGCTCGGCGATGCTCCGCTGGTCTACGACGCGATCGACGTCTGGGACGGCGCGCTCGGCCGCGGCTGGTACGAGGCGGAGGCCGAGCGCTGGACGCTCGCGCACGCGGCGCTGCTGCTCGCGAGCGCACGCAGCATCGCCGACGACCTCGCCGCGCGCACGCAGCGCGCCGTCCACCTCCTGCCAAACGCCGTCGACCGGGGCGTGTTCGACCCGGCGATCACGCGGCCGAAGCCCGCGGACCTGCGCGTGGGCACGCCGACCGTGCTCTACGTCGGGGCGCTGTGGGGCGAGTGGCTCGACCTCGACCTGCTCGCGCGCCTGGCCGCGGCGCTGCCCGACGCGGCGATCAACCTGGTCGGCCCCGCGGGCGGCCGGGCGCTGCCGCGCGCGCGCAACCTGTTCGCGCTCGGGCTCAAGGCCCAGACCGAGGTGCCGGCCTACCTGCAGGCGGCCGACGTCGCGATCGTGCCCTTCCGTCCCGGCCGGCTGACCGAGGCCGTGAGCCCGCTCAAGGGGTTCGAGTACCTCGCCATGCACAAGCCCGTGGTCTCGACGCCGCTCCCCGAGCTCGCCGGCGCTCCCGGCGTCACGATCGCGCGCGACGCCGCGAGCTTCGTCGCCGCGGTGAGGAGCGCCGCGACGGAGCCGCTCGACGTCTTGGCCGTGGAGGCGTTCGTCGCCCGCCACACGTGGGCCGTCCGCGTCGACGAGCTGCTCTCGCTCGCCGGGCTGTGAGCCGCGCCGGCGGGCCGCTCAAGGCTCGGACATCCGCGCGCGCCGCGCGCGGGCCGAGCGCGGCAAGCGGCGGAGTGAGGCTCCGCGCGGCTTTGCCGCGTGGAGCGAGGGGGCGGCGCCCCCTCGTTCAATCAGTTCACCCGCTCCTGGATCCGCGCGTCGTCGTCGCGCTCGACGTGCGCCGCGAGCATCTCGCCGAGCAGACCGCTGGTGAAGAGCTGCAAACCCGCGAGCACGGCCAGCACGCCGAAGGCGAGCAGCGGGTGGCGGCCGAGGATCTCGCCGTAGGTGAAGCGCAGGTAGGCGATGTAGCCCAGCACCCCGAGGCCGATCGTCATCAGGAACGCCCCCGGCAGGCTGAAGAAGTGCGCGGGGCGCGCGTCGAAGCGCGTCAAGAACATGACGGTCACCAGGTCCATCATGCCGCGGAACGCGCGTCCCCAGCCGTAGCGCGAGCGGCCGAAGCGACGCGGCCGGTGCACGACCTCCACCTCGCCGACCGCGTAGCCCTTCCACGCCGCGATGACCGGGATGAAGCGGTGCAGCTCGCCGTAGAGCTCGATGTCCTGCGTCACCCAGCGCCGGTACACCTTGAAGCCGCTGTTCAGGTCGTGCAGCTCGACGCCGGAGACGCGGCGCACGGCGGCGTTGAACAGGCGCGACGCGACCACGCGCGCCATCGAGTCGTGCCGCTTGCGCTTCCAGCCGCTCACCAGGTCGTATCCCTTGCCGAGCTCGCCGAGAAGACGCGGGATCTCGCTCGGGTCGTCCTGCAGGTCGGCGTCGAGGGACACCACGACCTCGCCGTTGGCGTGCGCGAAGCCGATCGACAGTGCGGCCGCCTTGCCGAGGTTGCGCCGCAGCCGGATCGCGCGGATCGCCGGATCGCGCCCGGCGAGCTCGCGCAGCAGCGAGAACGAGCCGTCTGTCGAGCCGTCGTCGACCAGCACGATCTCCCAGCGCGGCGCCTCGGTGTTGAGCTCGATCCCGAGCGCCGTCCAGTCGCGCGTCGGGTCGTCCAGCACCGCGCGGCACTCGTCGATCAGCAGCGCGAGGCTCTGGCGCTCGTTGTGCAGCGGGATGACGAGCGAGATGTCGGGCGCGGCCGGGACGTCCGTCTCCTCGGGATGGACGCCGGGCAGCGCGATCGGTCGCGCCCTGTGCTTGGGCTGTGCCTCCCCCATACCCTCGCCTCGCCGCGCGCGGCTCAGTCGCGCGTGACGCGAATGATCTCCGACAGCGTCGTCGTCCCCTCGCGCATGGTGCGCAGGCCGTCCTCGCGCAGGGTCCGCATGCCGAGCTCGATCGCCCGGTTGCGGATGATGTCCGCGGACGCGTGCTCGAGGATCGACTTCCGCACGACGTCGCCGACGGTCAGCAGCTCGTAGATGCCGGCTCGCCCGCGATAGCCGGTCTGCGAGCAGGCGTCGCAGCCGGCGCCCTCGTAGAGCCGGATGCTGGCCGCGTCGCCGTTCGCCCCGGCTCCGTCGCCCGCCAGGGACTTGTAGTCCGCGTGATCGCCGAGCAATCCCTCGACCGGGCGCTTGCACTCGGGGCAGATGCGGCGCACCAGGCGCTGCGCGAGCACGCCGAGCAGCGACGACGCGAGCAGGTAGTCCTCGACCCCCATCTCGAGCAGACGGCTCACCGCGCCGGCCGCGTCGTTGGTGTGCAGCGTCGAGAACACCAGGTGGCCGGTGAGCGCCGCCTGGATCGCGATCTCCGCCGTCTCGGCGTCGCGGATCTCGCCGACCATGATGACGTCCGGATCCTGGCGGACGATCGAGCGCAGCCCGTTCGCGAAGGTCAGCCCGATCTGCGGCTTGACGTGGATCTGGTTGACGCCGTTCAGCTGGTACTCGACCGGGTCCTCGATGGTGATGATCTTCTTGTCCGGCGAGTTGATCTTGTGCAGCGAGCCGTAGAGCGTCGTCGTCTTGCCGGAGCCGGTCGGGCCGGTGACGAGGATCATGCCGTAGGGCTTGACGATCAGGCTCTCCCACTGCTCGAGCGAGTCGTGCGGGAAGCCGAGCCTCTCGAGGTCGAGCACGATCGAGCCGCGGTCGAGGATACGCAGCACGACGCTCTCGCCGTACAGCGTCGGCAGCGTCGAGACGCGCAGGTCGATCTCCTTGCCCATCATGCGCAGCTTGATGCGGCCGTCCTGCGGCAGGCGACGCTCGGCGATGTTGAGCTTCGCCATGATCTTGATGCGCGAGACGATCGCCGCCTGCAGCCGCCTCTGCGGCGCGTCGACGTCGTGCAGCACGCCGTCGATGCGGTAGCGGACCTTGAGCTCGTTCTCGAACGGCTCGATGTGGATGTCGGACGCTCGGCTCTCGACCGCGCGGTTGATCAGCACGTTGACGAAGCGGATGACCGGCGCCTCGCTCGCGAGGTCGCGCAGGTGGTCGACGTCCTCCTCGTCCTCCGACAGGTACTCGACGAGGCCGTCGCCGTTGGCGCCCTCGCCCTGCCCTTCGCCGTGCTCGCCGTAGCACTCCTCGAGCGCCTCGACGATGTCCTTCTCCTTGGCGAGCAGCGGCTTGACGCGGCAGCCGGTCGCGACCTCGAGGCCCTGCAGCGAGTCGCGGTCGCCGGGGTCGGCCATCGCCATGGTCAGGATGCCGTCGTTCATCGCGACCGGCAGGACGCGCGCGTGGCGCAGGAACTTGACGTTGAGCCCCGGGATGGTGACCGCCGACGAAGGCAGCTCCTTGCGGGAGACCAGCGGGACGCCGAGGTACTCGCTGAACACCGGCAGCAGGTCGTCCTCGGAGATGAAGCCGAGGTCGAGCAGCAGCCGCTCGATGCGCTCGCCGCGCTCCTGCTGCAGCTTGCGGATCTTGCGCAGATCCTCGGCGCTCACGCGGCCCCGCTCGACGAGCAGGTCCTCGAGCGACTTTATCTGCAGGTCCACCCCGGCGTCCTTCCCGCCCCGCAGTACCACGCGAGGGGTACCATTGCCATTTGCTACGGCCACGCCCTGTTCGACGCCGGCCGCGGCCGGGGCTTCACGAATTTCGGCTGAACGCGAGCAGATCCCGGAGCGTCTCGCGCAGCGGGATCTCGGGGCGCCAGCCGAGCTCGAGCTCGGCCTTGCGCGCGCTGCCCCAGTACGCCGGCACCTCGGCGGGACGCTGGCGCGCAGCGGCCGCGCGGACCTCGGGCCGGATGTCGGCGAGCTCGCACAGCGTCGTCAGGATCTCGCGGACCGACGTCGCCCGCCCGGAGCACAGGTTGTACGTCTCGCCGCGCCGCCCGTGCACGAGCGCCGCGACGTAGCCGCGCACGACGTCGCGCACGTCGCTGAAGTCGCGACGCACGTCGAGGTTCCCGACCTCCATCACCGGCGCGCGGCGGCCGAGCGCGATCTCGGCGACCTGGGTCGCGAAGTCCGGGCAGACGAAGTCCGCGCGCTGGCCCGGGCCTGTGTGGTTGAACGGCCGCACGCAGACCACGTCGCAGCCCTGCGACACGGCGAACGCTTCGGCGGCGAGGTCCGCCGCCGCCTTGCTCGCGGCGTAGATCGACGTCGGGTGCAGCGGCGCCTCCTCGGTGAGCGGCGAGGCGTCGCGCCCGGTCCTGCCGTAGACCTCGCTCGACGTGACGGCCAGGACGCGCTTCGCGCGCTGCGCGGTCGCGACGGCCGAGAGCACGTTGACCGTCCCGCCGACGTGTGCCCGGTAGGCGTCCTGCGGGCGCCGGTTCGCCTCGGGCGGCGAAGAGAGCCCCGCCAGCATCACGACCGCGTCGGGCTGCGCCGCGGCGAGCGCGTCGCGCACCTCGTCCGGATCGCCGACGTCGCAGCGCAGCAGGCGCACGCGATCGAGCGCGACGGGATGGCGCGAGCCGGGCGCGCTCCCCGGGCGGCGCGCGGCGCCCCACACCTCGTGCCCGAGGCGGACGAGCTCCCGCGCGAGGTAGCGGCCGGCGAAGCCGGTCACCCCGAAGACGAGGACGCGCATCGGGTCCTACCGCGCGAGCGTCGCCCGCCCGCTCAGAAGAGCGACGTCGGCATCGACCATCATGCGCACGAGCTGCTCGAAGCTCACCTCGGGCTTCCAGCCGAGACGGTCGCGCGCGTAGGACCAGTCGCCGAGCAGCGTGTCGACCTCGGCCGGCCGGTAGAGGCCCGCGTCCTCGCGCACGTGCTTCCTCCAGTCGAGCCCGGCGTGGTCGAAGGCGACCTCGACGAGATCCTGCACGCTGTGCGACTCGCCGGTCGCGATCACGTAGTCGTCCGGCTTCGGCTGCTGCAGCATGAGCCACATGGCGCGCACGTAGTCGCCCGCGAAGCCCCAGTCGCGCCGCGCGGCGAGGTTGCCGAGCCGCAGCTCGCTCGCGAGCGCGAGCTTGATGCGCGCCGCGCCGTCGCTCACCTTGCGCGTCACGAACTCCTTCCCGCGCCGCGGCGACTCGTGGTTGAACAGGATCCCCGAGCAGGCGAACAGGCCGTAGCTCTCGCGGTAATTGACGGTGATGTAGTGGCCGTACACCTTCGCGACGCCGTAGGGGCTGCGCGGGTGGAACGGCGTCGTCTCGCGCTGCGGCGACTCGCGCACCTTGCCGAACATCTCGCTCGAGCTCGCCTGGTAGAAGCGCGCCTCGGGGTTGGTCAGGCGGATCGCCTCGAGGATGCGCGTCACGCCGACCGCGTCGAACTCCGTCGTCAGCACCGGCTGCGACCACGAGGTCGGCACGAACGACATCGCGGCGAGGTTGTAGACCTCGTCCGGACGGACGCGCTTGAGCACGTCGATCAGCGAGTACTGGTCGAGCAGGTCCGCCTGCTCGAGCTCGATGCGGTCGCGGATGTGCTCGATGCGGTAGAAGTTCTCCGCGCTCGAGCGCCGCACCATGCCGACCACGCGATAGCCCTTCTCGAGCAGCAGGTCGGCCAGGTACGAGCCGTCCTGCCCGGTCACCCCGGTGATCAGCGCCGTGCGGGCCACAGACGCCTCACGAGCTCGCGACACGGCCGTAGCGGTCCTCGAGACGGACGACGTCGTCGAGGTCCGGCGTCGACGCCTCGAGGACGTCGCAGTCGGTGCCGCCGATCATGCGGTGCCGCAGGTGCGGGGTGATGTGGAAGGTCTCGCCGGGTCCGAGCGTCACGCGGCGCAGCGGCGAGCCGTCGAGCGGGCCGTGCTCGAAGATGAGCTGGCCGGAGAGGACGTAGATCGTCTCGTCCTTGCGCTCGTGGTACTGCAGCGAGAGCGCCTCGCCGGCCTTGATGTGCAGGATCTTTCCCACGTAGCGATCGGTCTCGGCCCAGATCAGCTCGTGGCCCCAGGGCTTGGGCACGCGACGGGACATCCGCGCCATCCCTACGGGGTGGCGCGGCCGCTGGCAAGACGTCTGCCTCGACGCGGGGCTGGCGTTCGGGCAGCCGGGGCTTGCGTCGCGGCTGCCACGGCGGGCTTCGTGCCGAAGTACGCATTCACGAGGGTCATGTACAGGTCTTCGAGATACGTCGCGCCGAACGGGAAGCCCGAGGTCGGGCCCTTGTCGCTGTGCACGATCACGGCGATCGTCGCCTCGTTCTCCGGTGGCCCACGCTCATGCGCCGTCTCATGCGCGATACGTAGGCGCCAGCAGGCGGCGTCATCAAGACGGCAAGTGACGGCGTCAGGGGGCCGTCGCTGCGCCGGCCCGCTCGTCTCCCGCGCGCACGC
>JBFMAS010000096.1:0-2694 GCA_040755575.1 Thermodesulfobacteriota bacterium | reverse complement strand
CTACGACGCCCGCGGTCAGGTGGTGAGGATCATCGTATCCGTTCGGCGAGCCGCGTCGTGACGGCGGGGCGGCGGGGTGTTACTACGTGTCGCGATGCTCGAGCTTGCCGAGGGAGGCGCGGCGGAAGACGTTGGCGGCGAGGCGCTGCTGAGTGTCCTCTTGCTCGAGGGTCTGCTTCCAGCAGGCGGGGGCCAGCTCGAGGATGCGGCGGCTGGGCCAGCTCGGCAGCAGGCAGAAGACGTCGCGCAGGTAGGCCCAGGGCTCGATCTCGTGGAGGCGCGCGCTGGCGAGGAGCGTGACGAAGGTGGTGTTCACCTCGGCGGCGTCGTCGTTGCCGACGAACAACCAATTTCGGCGGCCCACGACCTGCCGGCGCAGTGCCAGCTCGCTGGCGTTGTTGTGCAGGGGCAGGCGCGCGTCGTCGAGGAAGCGGGAGAGCGCGACGCGCTGATTTTGGGCGTAACCGATCGCCTTGGCGATGGGCGTGTCATCGAGGACGAGCGGCGCCTCGGCGTCGCACCAGGCGAAGAAGCGATCGACGACGGGCCGGGAATCGCGCTGCCGGACGAGCGCGCGCTCCTCAAGCGAGGAGTCGGCGATCCCGCGCTCGATCCGGAAGAGCTCGCCGATGAGCGCGAGCGCGGTTCGCGCCCGACCGGGGTCGGACTCGAGCGCCTTCCAGTAGTAGCGGCGGCCATGGCACCAGCAGCCGACCTCGACGACGAGGCCGCTCTTGTACAGGTGGTCGTAGACCGCGTGCGCGTCGGCGACGAGGTGCCCGCGGTAGCCGGCGAGCAGCCGGTCCACCGCGGCGCTGTCGTGCTTGGGCGAGTAGGCGTAGAGGACGTGCCGCTCGGGCGCGACGACGACCCAGAAGTGACCGCCCCGGCACTTGTCCTTCGCCTGCACGAGGACGCCGGTCGCGTCGGTGCACAGGTACGGGCAGGTGAACCCGTCCTGCCACATCGCCGCGACGAGCGGCTTGGCGAGGTCGGCGAGGTCGGCGTGCCAGCCGCACATTGTCGAGCGCGCCAGCGCGAGCCCCTCGCGCGCGTAGATCGACTCGAGGCGGTGAAGCGGCAGGTGATCCTGCCAGCGCCGCACGACCGAGTCGGCGAGCAGGCCCGGCCCGGCGAGACCGCGCTCGATGGGCAGCTCCAGCGGGTCCGCGACGAGGACCTCGGTCTCGGCCAGGCGCTCGCGGTCCTTGCGCACGAACTTGCCCCGCGTGACGCGCACGACGACGAGCGAGGCGGGACGCTTCTCGACGACCTCGGAGACGTCCTCGCCGATGCGGTCGAAGGCGTCGGTCCCGGCGCGCTCGACCTCGGGCGGCAGGACCTCGAGGTCGACGCGCGGCAGGTGATCGGGGAGCGGCTTGCGTCCCGTGGGCTTCTTGCGGGTGTGCTCCTTGACCGTCTGCGGCGGCGGCGCGGGCTCGGGCTGCGCGGGCCGCCCGAGGAGCTCGGCCAGGAGCGCCATGGTGAGCTGCGCCTCGGGCTCGGCGAGGCGCTCGGCCTTCTGCCCGAGAAGCCCGAGTTCGAGCTTGCGGCACTGCTCGAGCGTCGCGAGGTAGAGCCGGTGATAGTGCTCGCGCTCCGAGGCGAGCCGCGCGTTCTCCGCGCGGAGCTCGCTGATCTCGTCGGTGCGCGTCGCGTCGTGCACGGCCCGCACTGATAGTCATTCGCGGATCCGAGGTCAAGCTTTCTCGACGCCTTCGCGCGTTTTTTCCACGCCGGCGAGCAGCGTCGCGAGCGCGCGGCCGTCGATCTGCACGGCCGCCGCCGTGTCGTCCTTCGGCTGCGGCAGCGCGAACAGCGCGCGGTGGAGGCGCTTCGCCAGGAGACAGTAGCCGTTGCGATCCCACCACAGCACCTTTGCCCGGTTCCGCCGCCGGCTCACGAACACGAACAACGCGCCCGAGCGCGGGTCCTCGCCGAGGAGCTGCGTCGTCGCCAGGGCCAGCCCGTCGAACGATCGCCGCATGTCCTGCGGCGCCGTGCACACGAAGATGCGCACCGACGGCGGCAGCATCAGCGCACCGCCTGAAGGAGGCGCGCCAGCGCGCCCTCGTCGAAGCGCGCCGGCACCCGCACGCGCAGGCCGCTCGGAAGGGCGATCTCGAACGGCTCGGCCTCGCCCGCGCGCTGCTCCGGCACGGGTGACGCCGCCGGCACCGAGGCCGGCGACACCTCGACGAACGGCACCGCGCGGACGCGCCCGACCCGTCGCGGCCGAGGCCGAGCCGCTCGCCGCGCTGCTCCCGCCCCGATCGCTCTCCCGAGCCGCCACTTCCAGTACGCGAGCGTCTTCGCGTTGACCCCGGTCTCCTCGGCGAACTTCTTCGCCGTCAGCCCGCTGTCACGCCACCGCTCGACACGCTTCGCCCAGACCTCGCGATTCTCTCGTCCCATGCCGTCGAGGAATAGCGACTCGGCGCTCTCGAGTCACGACGCGGATCGGCGAACGGATACGGAAGTTCTTCCTACCGAGGGCGACGACGCGGAGCGCGCGCTCCGAGGCGTTGTTGTCCACCGGGATGCGTGCGTCGTCGAGGAAGCGCGTCAGCGTGTCGCCGCGGTTGAGCGCGTAGCTCACCGCCTGGCCGATCGCGCTCTGTGGCGGATGCCGCCCCTTCTCGGCGTCGAGCCACGTGAGGAACGCGGCCATCGCGGCGCGCCCCTTGGTGTTGC
>JBFMAS010000095.1:0-3737 GCA_040755575.1 Thermodesulfobacteriota bacterium | reverse complement strand
CGGGGCTGCGAAGCGCGATGCATCCGCGATCGCTGCGTCGCCGAACCCTCGACGGATCGCCCCGGATACGCCGTCGGGTTCGGCTCCTTGCGCTCGCGGCGCCTCGCGCTTCTCGCTCCCACGCCCTCGCTCGGACAGACTCCTAGCCGAGCCGCGCTGGCCGGGCCACAGACTTCGTGCGATACGGGACGGGGTGTTCGGCAGCCGGCGGACCTCTGGCGACCAGGACGCGAGCGCCCGCTCCATGGCGATCGCGCGCCGTGGCATGGCCGCGACGAGCCAGGCGCTCGCCTCCGAGGCCGCCGTCGCGATGCTCCGCGCGGGCGGCAACGCGGTCGACGCCGCCATCACGGCGGTCGCCGTGCAGGGGGTGGTCGAGCCGTACAACACGGGCATCGGCGGCGACTGCTTGATGCTGGTGTGGAGCGCGCGCGAGCGCACTCTGCACGCGCTGAACGGCACCGGACGCGCGCCGGCACGCGCGACGCTCGACGAGTACCGCCGTCGCGGCCTCACCGAGGTGCCGCCGCTCGGCGTCCTGTCGATCACGGTGCCGGGCGCGGTCGACGCCTGGTGCACGGCGCTCGCGCGCTTCGGCACGCGGACGCTCGCCGACGTGCTCGCGCCCGCCATCGCGTACGCCGAGGACGGCTTCCCGGTGAGCGAGGTGATCGCTCGCGAGTGGGGGCTCGTCGTGCGCGCGGGCTGGCTCGCCAACGACGACGCCCGGCGCTGCTTCGCGCCGGGCGGCGAGCCGCCGCGCCTCGGCGCCGTCGTCCGACTGCCCGAGCTCGCGCGCACGCTGCGCGTGCTGGCGGACGGCGGCCGCGACGCGTTCTACCAGGGCGAGATCGCGGAGCGCCTCGAGCGGTTCTTCGCCGCGAACGACGGGCTCGTGACGCGAGCCGACCTGGCGGCGCACCGCTCGACGTGGGTCGAGCCGATCGCGACCACGTACCGCGGCTTCCGCCTGTACGAGATGCCGCCCAGCACGCAGGGCGTGACGGCGCTGATCGCGCTCAACGTCCTCGAGTGCTTCGACGTGCCGGCGCTCGGCGCGGGCAGCGTCGAAGCCCTGCACCTGCGCATCGAGGCGATGAAGCTCGCGTTCGCGGACCGCGCCCGCTTCGTGGCCGATCCCGAGCACGCCGCGGTGCCGACGGCCGGCCTGCTCGACAAGGCGTACGCGCGCGGGCGCGCGCGCCTGATCGACCCGTCGCGCGCGCTTCCCGGCGCGGCGGCGGGAGCACCGCCGCCCGCGAGCGAGACCGTATACTTGACGGTGGCCGACGTCGAGGGCAACGTGGTCTCGCTGATCAACAGCCTGTACGGCGCGTTCGGCTCGGGCCTCGTCGCCGGCGACACGGGCATCGCGCTGCAGAACCGCGGCCGCGGCTTCGTCCTCGACCCGGCGCACGCGAACTGCATCGCGCCCGGCAAGCGTCCCTTCCACACCCTGATCCCGGCGATGCTGTTCGACGACGCGGGGCCGCGCGTCTCGTTCGGCGTCATGGGCGGCGACGTGCAGGCGCAGGGCCACCTGCAGGTGGTGTCGAACCTGGTCGACCACGGCCTCAACGTGCAGGAGGCCCTCGACGCCCCGCGCTTCCACTACCTGGGCGGCGCGGAGGTCGCGCTCGAGGACGAGTTTCCGGCGCGCGTCGCGCAAGAGCTCGTCGAGCTCGGCCACACGGTCGCGGGACCGCTCGCGGCGCTGCTGCGCGGCGGCTTCGGCGGCGGACAGGCGATCGCGATCGACCCCGCGACGGGCTGCTACTGGGGCGGATCGGACCGGCGCAAGGACGGCTGCGCGATCGGCTACTGAGCCTGCTGCGACCGCAGGTCGTCGAGCGCGCGGCGCACCGCGGTGACCTCGACGATCGACGGGCGCACGAGCGGCACGCCGAGCAGGCGCAGGCCGCGCCGGCCGCGGCGGACGGCGCGCTCGCCCTGCAGCAGCCAGCGGGCGAAGTAGCGGCGCACCTCGTCCCCGGACGTGCGCTCGTCGTTTACGAGATCCCGCCAGACGATCTTCCAGCGCGGCAGGCGCCGCCCGTGCACCTCGCGCTCGAACGACGGATCGCGCAGGTTGCGGAACTTGGTGACGAAGCTCGCGACGTCGAACGCGTAGTAGTGCAGGAGGTAGGGACGGGCGACGGTCGGCGGCGCGCTCCCGTCGCGAGCGACGAAGCGGTGCGGGTTGCGCGGCACGAGCCCGGCGTCGACGCGCACGGCCGACTTGCCGAGGCGGTGCCCGAGCGGCGCGCGCACGACGAACGGCCGCCGCCCGAGCGGGTCCCAGCAGAGACGGCGGGCATTGCGCGTGCCGACCGTGAGCAGCGTCTCCTCGCGCAGCACGTCGTCGTAGGCGAGGCGCCGGCGGCAGACCTCGTAGGGCGCGAACGTCACCTGGCTCGCCGGCGCGTCGACGTTCTCCAGCAGCTCGCGCAGCTCACCCGGCCGCGATGCGTGCGCGTCGAGGCAGACGAGCTCGTCGGCGTCGACGTGCAGCAGCCAGGCGAGCCCCTCGGCGCGGGCGCGGTCGAGCGCGTCGAGCGCGTTCAAGCACTGGCGCGCGGGGAGGACCGTGCGGTGCAGGGCCGCGAACCGCGCCGCCTCCGGCCGGTCCGCGAGCGCGTCGGGCGCGACGCTCGGTGCGACGCGCACGAAGTCGAGGTCGCGCACGCCGTCGACCGAGCCGTCGTCGCAGCCGTCGTCGTACAGGTAGCAGCGCTCGACGCCGGCGCGGCGATGGTAGAGCAGGTTCGGGCGCAGGAGCTGCGGCTCGTTGCGCACCGTCATGACCAGCGCGACGCTCACGCCTCGCCGCTCGGGCGCGGGCGCAGCCAGACCCGCATGCCGCCGTCGTTGCCGTCGCGGTCGAGCTCGCGCTCGAAGCGCTCGACCCAGGTCGCGCCGTGCTGCTCGAGCCAGGCCGGGATCGCCCGGCGCAGCACGCCGACGCCGCCCGGCGTGCCGCGCCCTTTGCCGTAGACGATCCGCACGCACCGCTCGCCGGCCGCCTGCGCCTCGCCGAGGAAGCTCTCGGTCTCGGCGATCGCGTCGCGTGGCCCGAGGCCGTGCAGGTCGAGCGTCGGGACGAGCCCGAGCACCTCGCGCAGCGCGGCGCGTACGAGCGCGCGCAGGCCCGGGGCCGGCGTCAGCGTCCCCTCGCGACCGCCGGGGCACGCGTGCCGCCGAGGAACAGCAGGAAGGCGAGCAGGGCGGCGCCGGCCGCGTAGACGAACATCGTGCGATGGCCGGACGCGTTCACCACCGGGCCGAGCGCGAACGAGCCCGACGTGATGCCGAGGTTGAAGGTGCCGTTGTAGAACGCCTGCACGCGCCCGAGCTGCCCGTCTGCGGCGAGGTCGACGCTGAACGCGTTGAGCGTCGGGTAGACGACGCCCTGCGCGAGGCCGAACGAGACGCCCGCCGCGAGGAAGGTCAGCGTCGAGTCGACGCGCGCGAGCGCGTAGATCGACACAGCGAGCCACGCCATGCCGGGCAGGATCATGCGCCGCAGCCCGATGTCGTCAGCGAGCCGGCCCGCCCAGAGCCGCGTCAGGATCGCCATCGAGGTGTACGACAGGAAGAAAATCGATACCGGCCCGAGCCGCGCGTCGACGGCGAACGTCGGCACGAAGGTCATCACGGCGCCGAAGGCGACGCCGCAGCAGCCGGTCGCGGCGAGGCTCACGACCAGGTCGCGCGGCATCGAGAGGTGGGCGCCGTCT
>JBFMAS010000094.1:0-9820 GCA_040755575.1 Thermodesulfobacteriota bacterium | reverse complement strand
GTCGAGCACCCAGGCGTCCCACAGCACGTCGCCGGCGAGGCCGAAGCCGGCGCCCGGCTGCGGCCGCTCGGGCCGCGTGTGCGCGCTCGCGACGAGCCCGAGCGCCTCCTCGTAGAAGCGCCGGGAGCGCCGCAGCTCCGAGCAGTTGACGTTGACGTGCATGAAGCCCGCGATCGTCGCCACGTACGCGTCCCCCCTCGTCGGCGTGCGGCGCCGAGCCTATCCGCCCTGGCCGCCCTTGAGAAACAGCCGGTCGTCTGCTGCACGAAGCACGCATGGCCGACCCCGTCGCAGCGCTCGACGCGCGCTTTCCCGGCAAGCGCGTCGTCGTCACCGGCGCGGCGAGCGGGCTCGGGCTCGAGCTGTGCCGGCGCTTCGCGGCGCACGGCTGGACGATCGGCATGCTCGACCTGCAGGCGGCGACGCTCGCGCAGGCGGAGCAGGCGATCGCGGCGTGCGGCGGGACGCCGCACGCGGCCCAGGTCGACGTCAGCGACGGGGCGACGCTCTCGGACGCCGTCGCCGCGTTCGTCGCGGCGACGGGCGGCGTCGACGTCATGGTCAACAACGCGGGGGTCGCCGTCGGGGGCGATTTCGCCGACACGCCGGCCGAGCACTGGCGCTGGATCCTGGGCATCAACGTGCTCGGCGTGGTGCACGGCTGCCAGGCGGCGCTGCCTGCGATGCGCGCCGCGGGCGCCGGCATCCTGCTCAACGTCGCGAGCGCTGCGGGCTTCGCCTCGGCGCCTGGGATGAGCGCGTACAACGCGTCGAAGGCCGCGGTCGTGTCGCTCAGCGAGACGCTCTATGGCGAGCTCTTCGGCACCGGCATCCAGGTATCGGTCGCGATGCCGTACTTCTTCAAGACCAACCTGCTCGATCGCCTGCGCGCCTCGGAGGCCGGCCGGCGGGACGCCGAGCTGATGATGGAATCGACGAGCTACACGCTCGAGCGCGCCGCGAGCGACGTGCTGGGCGGCGTCGCGCGCGGCCGTCTCTACGTGCTCGCGCCGCCGCGCCTGCGCGCCCTGTGGCTCCTCAAGCGCCTGGCGCCCATGCGCTACCTGCGCCTCGTGCCGCGCGTGCGCGAGCGCAGGCTCGCGGACCTGAGGCGCAGCCTCGAGGCGCGATCCGGCGTGGCGCGTACCCCGCCGGCGTGACCGCCCGGAGGTCTCAAGCCCGTCAAGAATCCGGCCGAAGCTCCTGACACGAGTGGAAGCCGCATGTCGCGCCCGGACGAGACCGTAGAGATCCTCCCCGCCGACCTGCCCGACGCGCTGCGCTACATGCGCGCCGAGGCCCGCATGTCGACCGCGCTGCCGGCGCGCCTGACGGCGTCGAACGGCGAGATGATCCCCGCGCTGCTCGCCGACCTGAGCCCGACCGGCGTGATGGTGCTGGTCGATCGGCGGTTCTCCCCGCTGCTGCCGTTCCCCGCCGGCGCGAGCCTGTGGATCGAGTTCTACCTCGACGAGATCGAGGTGCTCGACGCGGTGATCCGGGTGCGGGGCCTCAAGGAGCGCGGGCGCTTCCAGGTCGAGCTCGGGTGCGCGTTCGTCGACTTGACGGACCAGGCGCGCACGGCCATACGGTCGAAGGTCGCCGCATCCAAGATTGCGCGGCGCCCCTGAGGGGGGAAGGATGGGGACGACGCCGAGGGTCCTGCCCCAGCGCCGCTTGATCGCGCTCTCGCTCGCGGCGTCCGCGCTGCTGATGGCGGCGGCGGGCGTCAGCTTCGCCGGCGTGCCGGGAGAGCGCGCGCTCGCGCTGCCGTTTCTCGCGCTCGCCGCGGCGGACGTCGGTCTCGCCGCGCGCTTCGCGCGAGCGCGCTGAGCGCCACGCCCGTTCGCGCGGCCCTCGAGCCGCACGCGCGGCGGAGCCGTCCGCCCGCGTCGTGGACGCATGCGCGCGTCGCGGCGCGCCGTACGATTGACCCTCGCGGCGATTCCGGCCTTTGTGGGCGCGGGAGATCTCGCATGGCTCGTATGTCCGGGAAGAAGGTCCTCGTCATCGGCGCGTCGGCCGGGATCGGCGCGGGGCTCGCGCGCCGCCTCGGCGCGGAGGGCGCGACGGTCCACGTCGCCGCACGGCGCCGCGACAAGCTCGACGAGATGGCCGAGGAGATCCGCGCCGCGGGCGGCTCGGCCACGGCGCACGAGTGCGACATCGCGTCGTCGTCGAGCGTCGCGGAGCTCTTCTCCGCGGTCGGGCGCGACGGCGAGCCGCTCGACGCGATGATCAACACCTCGGCGGTGCTGTGGCTCGAGCCGTTCGCCACGCAGAGCGAGGAGACCTGGCGCACGATGCTCGCCGTCAACCTCGCGGGCGCGATCTGCGCGACGCAGCACGCGTTGGCGCACATGCTGCCGCGCGAGCGCGGGCACGTGATCCACGTCACGTCGACCGCGGCGGCGCTCGCGATCCCGTGCTTGACGATCTACTCGACCACCAAGGCGGGGCTGTCGCACTTCCTGGCGGCGCTGCGCGGCGAGTACGGCAGGAGCGGTGTGCGCTTCACCGAGGTGCAGATCGGCAACACGGCCGGGACCGAGGGCGGTGGCATGGTGTCGCGGCTGCCGAGCGAGGAGTCGATGCGCAGCATCCTCCGCTGGACCGGGGCGCCGGCGATGATGCAGGTCGACGACGTCGTCGAGGCGGTGCTGTACGCGCTGTCGACGCCCGAGCACGTGCGCCTCGACCGGCTGGTGCTGCGCGAGATCGCGGAGATGCCGACGTGACGACGGTCCGCCCGTGGCGGGCGGCGCCGCGCGTGGCGGCTGCGCTCGCCGCCGCGGTGCTGGCGGTTGGCGTGCTCGCGCCATGCGCCGCCGGCGCCCAGGAGCCGCCGCGGCCCAGGGCGGGCATCGTGCCGCTCGAGCTCGAGCAGGTGGCGAAGGCGAGCGGGCCCGAGCTGCGCATCGCCGACCCCGACATGGCGCTCGCGGGCAAGCGGGTGCGCTTCCTCGCGGACGGCGTGCAGGCGGAGCGTACCGGCGCGGGCGAGGACATCCTCGTCCTGACGGGGGACGGCGAACGCTTGACGTTCCGCGTGCCCGCGCCGCTCGAGCGCCCGGAGCGCCTCGTCGCCGGGCAGGAGTGGGAGGTGATCGCGCGCCTCGACCGCGAGGTGAAGCTCGCCGACGGGCGCACCGCGATCGCCGTCATGCCGGACCTCCTCGTCAAGACGCCCGGCCTGCCGTCGGAGGAGAAGCCGACCGACGTCATCGCGCGCGTCGCCGGCGAGACCTTTCTCGTCGACCCGCCGCTCGAGGCGTACGAGTCGAGCGAGCCCGTCTACCGGCTGCGCATCACCGATCCCGGACGCGTCGAGCTCGACTTCCCCGAGCCCGGGCCCAGCGCCGTCGCCGTCGCGAAGGACGGGCAGGGTCGCACCATGTACAACGCGATCCGCACCGACCGCGCGGCGGACGGACGCGAGCAGACGACGAGCTGCATCTTCCGCAACGAGGGCGGCAGGCTGCGCAACGTCGCGTTCGGCGAGGTGGTGACCGACCGGGCGGGCAACCGCTCCGACGAGGTCTACGTCGACCTCGAGGAGGAGCAGTTCAACGACACGTGGTCGGCGCGCAAGCGCAGCTTCGAGCCGAACACCTACGTCGCGACCTGCCTCGGCATGGCGATCGCGGGCTTCCCGGAGACGGCGCGCGTCGTGCGCTTCCACGTCTGGGGCGGAAGGGGCATCCCGATCCCGGTGTATGCCTACGTGGACGGCGAGGAGACGATCGACGTGCGCGGGCGTCCCGAGCGCGCGCGCCGCATCCGGGTCGGCCTCGACGTGCGGCAGACGGCGAAGTCGGTCGACGTGCCCGAGGTCTGGCGGCAGCACGCGGAGAGCGCCGGCGAGGTGTGGTTCGCGGGCGAGTCGACGTACTGGATCGCGGCGGAGCCTCCGCGCGTGATGCTGCGCTTCGAGGGCCCGCTCGGACCGCCGGGCTCGCCCGAGGCCGTGATCGAGCGCGTCCGTTAGCGCGCGCGAGCCCGCCCGGGCCGCGGCCGGGTACGGCTCGGCGCGACACGCGCGACCCGTTGTGGCACGCTCGCGGGATGCTGCGACTCGTCTTCGCCCTCGCCGTCGCCGTCTGGCTCGGCTCGAACGTTTGCGTGTCGTTCATCGTCGCGCCGGTCGCGCACGGCAGCTTCCCGACCGCCGAGGCGCGCCGCTTCCTGCGGCCGCTGTTTCCGCGCTACTACCGGCTGGGGGTGCTGTGCGGCTTCGCGGCCTTGACCATGGTCCTGCTCGGACGGGCGAGCTTGACGCAGGAGGAGCTGCTGCGGCTCGCGCTGCCGGTCGCGGTCGCGCTGGTCGCGACGCTGATCGGTGGCGAGGCGATCCTGCCGCGGCTGCGCGACATGGACGGCGACGACGCGCGCTTCGCGCGGCTGCACCAGGTGTCCGCGATGCTCAACACGACCACGCTCGCGGCGCTGGTGCTCGCGGTCGCCGGCGCGGTGCTGCGCTGACGGTGCCCGCCTCAGGCGGGACGCGACAGCACGAACGCCGCGGCGTCGTACGAGAAGGCGAGGCGGTCGCCGACGCGACGGACGACGATGCCGGCGCGGTCGTCGTCGAGGCATGCGGCGACGAGCTCGCGCAGCTCCGCCGCCACCTCGGCGCTCGGCCCGCCGTGCGCGATCCAATCCTCGACGTCGATCTCGAACGGCGTCGTGGCGGCGAAGGCGATCCCGAGGCCGGCCGCCTCGAACAGCGCGCGGAGCTCGGCCTCCGACAGCGTGTGCGCGTGCGACGGGTCGCACAGGCGCTCCATGCGGTCGCGGTACGCGGCCTTGGTCGCGTCCTCGGGGCCGAGCATGTCCGCGATCAGCAGCTTCGCGCCGGGGCACGCGACGCGGACCATCTCGGCGAGCACGCGCCCGGGCCGCGCGAAGTGATGGAAGGCCGCGCGGCAGCAGAGCACGTCGAAGCTCGCGTCGGGGAACGGCAGCGCCTCCGCGTCGCCGGAGAGGAACTCGACGTTGGCGAGGCCGCGGCGCGCCGCCTCGGCGCGCGCCAGGTCGAGCATGGCCTCGGTCGCGTCGAAGCCCGTCGCGTGCGACGCGCGCGTCGCGAGCGTCATGGTGAGGAAGCCGGGGCCGCAGGCGACGTCGAGCGCGCGGTCGCCCGCCTTGGCGCCGCTCAGCGCGACCAGGCCGTCGAGGCCCTTCTGGTCGGTGGCCTGGCGCATGCGGGCATAGACCTCCGCCTGGCGCGTGAACTGCGCCCGCACCTCGTCGACGTTGCCTTCGGCCATGCGGCGCGGATTGTGCGCCGCCGGGGCGACCGACGCCAGCACCGGTCTTCCACGCGCGTGGCCTTCACGGGCGCGCCCGCCCGCAGGAAGCATTCGCAGGACGCGAAAGGAGACGGCCCATGTCGAACGACGGGAGCGATCGGGATCCGAGGCGCGCCGGCGGGAAGCTCTCGCGGCGCCGCCTGATGGGCGAGGGCGCGGCGCTCGCCGCTCTGGGCGGCGTCGCGCTGGCGCGGGGTGGCGTCGCGGGCGGCGGCGTCGCGCAGGCCGCGAGCGCGACGCCGGCGTCAGCCGCGGCGGGCGGCTACGTGCCGCGGCCGGCCAGGACGCAGCTCGAGCTGTCGATCGAGCAGGTCACGCTCGATCCCGACGGCGCGAAGGCCGTGCCCGCGATCACGGTCGGCGGCGCGCTCCCGGGACCCGAGATCCGCGTGCGCGAGGGCGACCGGTTCCGCGCCCTGGTCGAGAACCGCCTTGCCGACGCGCCGACGACGATCCACTGGCACGGCCTGCTCGTGCCCGCCGCCATGGACGGCGTCCCCGACATCTCGAACGCGCCCATCGCGCCGCGCCAGACCTACGTCTACGAGTATCCGATCCGCCAGAGCGGCACGTACTGGTACCACTCCCACGTCGGCTTCCAGGAGCAGCAGGGGATGTTCGGCGCGTTCGTCATCGAGCAGAAGGACGATCCGCTGCGCGCCGAGCACGACGTGGTCGTCATGATGAGCGACTGGCTGCACCGCTCGCCGGCGCAGGTGTTCGAGGAGCTGCGCGGCAAGGGCGGCGGCAAGGCCGCCGATGCGCCGGCGGGCATGAAGGGGGGCGGGATGGCGGGCGGCATGCCGGCCAAGCCCGACCTGTCGGACGTCAAGTATGACGCGTTCCTGCTGAACGGCGAGGGGCCGGCTTCGCCGTGGACGTTCGCCGCGCGGCCGGGCGAGCGCATCCGGCTCCGCCTCGTCAACGCGGGCAGCTCGACCTACTTCCGCGTCGCGCTCGACGGCCACCCGCTCGAGGTGGTGCACGCCGACGGGCTCGCCGTCGAGCCGGTGGAGGTCGACCAGCTCCTGATGGGGATGGCCGAATGCTACGACGTCGTCGTCCAGCTCGCGAAGCCCGGCAGCTACACGCTGCACGCGGTCGCGCAGGACGGCTCCGGGCAGGCGATCGGCGTCCTGCACACCCCGGACGCGAAGCCGGAGCCGAACCGGACGATGCCGCCGGCCGCGGGCCGCATGCTCCGCTACGCGCAGCTCCGCGCGCCGGCGTCGACCGTCCTGCCCGCCGGTGAGATGCGCCGGTTCCGCCTGCCGCTGCAGGGCGACATGCAGCGCTACGTGTGGATGATCGACGGCCAGGCGTGGCCGAAGGCCGACCCGCTGGTGATCAAGCCCGGCGAGCGCGTCGAGCTCGAGCTCGTCAACCAAACGATGATGTGGCACCCGATGCACCTGCACGGGCACTTCTTCCGCGTCCTGCAGGGTGCCGGCGACTTCTGCCCGCTCAAGCACACGGTCAACGTCGCGCCCGGCGAGACGGTGCGCATCGAGTTCGCGGCCGACAACCCCGGCCGCTGGTTCTTCCACTGCCACAACCTCTACCACCTCGAGGCCGGGATGGCGCGCGAGCTCGTCTACGAGGTGTGAGCGCCGCGGAGCGTCGGATCAGAGCAGGGCGAGCACGTCGGGGACGTTGCGAATGACGTGACGCGGCCGCTCGTCATCCGCCTGCGCCTCCGGCGGCGCCTTGTCGTCGCGGTGCCAGAGCAGCACGGAGCGCAGCCCGGCGCGGTTCGCGCCCGCGACGTCCTGGGGCAGGGAATCCCCGACGAACAGCGCCTCGCCGGGTGCGCAGCCGGCGCGCTCGAGCGCCTGCGCGAAGATGCCGGCGTCGGGCTTGCACGAGCGCGCCGCCTCGCTCGAGAGCAGCGAGTCGAGCAGCGGACGCAGCCCGCCGAGGTCGATCAGGTGGTGCAGGTCGTCCTCGTCGATGTTGCTCACGATGCCGAGGTGGAGCCCGCGCTCGCGAAGCCCGCGCAGCGTTTCGACGACCCCCGGGCGCAGCTTGAAGTCGCGTGCGCGCCGCTCGTGCTGGATCGCGAACCAGCGATCGACCTGCCCGTCGGCGAGCGTCGCGCCGACGCCGCGCGCCATGCCGCGGATCGCATCGGCGAAGAAGTCGCGGTGCAGGTAGTACGGCCGCCGCAGGTACTCGCGGAACGCGGCCGCGGTCGCCTCGCGGTGCGCCCTGGCGAGCTCGCCGACGCTCGCCTCGATCCCGAGCTCGCGCGCGAAGCACTCGAGCGACTCGAGCTGCGCGGCCGCGAGGTCGGCGTAGTCGAACAGCGTACCCCCGAAGTCGAACAGGACGGCCCTGGTCTCCGCGCTCACGGCGGACGACCTTAGCGGCCCTCGCCGAGTCGCGCACGCGAACGGCCGAATCACGCTCTGTCCGCCGGCCTCGGCCGGGCTGCCGTCGCCGCGCGCTGCGGGGCAGCCCCCGGGCCCGGCAGCCGACCGTCCGCGGGACGGCGCACGACGTGCCCCGTCGCCGCTCCCGCGGACCGCGCGGCGCTTGAACGGCCCCCGCCCGACCGCTAGGTCGATTCCCTCGATGGCCAAGCAGAACGGATTCGAGCGCTTCAAGGGCACCCCCGGCTACATCGCGTCCGGCCCGCTGGTCGACGCGGTCAACTGCGCGATCGCGCTCGAGCGGCCGCTGCTCATCAAGGGCGAGCCCGGCACCGGCAAGACGGTGCTCGCGCGGCACGTCGCCGAGGGCCTCGGGATGCCGCTGATCAACTGGCACATCAAGTCGACCAGCAAGGCGGTCGACGGCCTCTACGTCTACGACACCGTGCAGCGGCTCAACGACAGCCGCTTCGGCGGCGGCGACGTCTCGGACATCCGGCGCTACATCAAGCTCGGGCCGCTCGGCGAGTCGTTCGCCGCCGAGAAGCGCCACGTGCTGCTGATCGACGAGGTCGACAAGGCCGACCTCGAGTTCCCGAACGACCTGCTGCGCGAGCTCGACGAGATGCGCTTCACCATCGTCGAGACGGGCGAGGAGGTCGTCGCGCGCGAGCGCCCGGTCGTGATCATCACCTCGAACAACGAGAAGGAGCTGCCCGACGCCTTCCTGCGCCGTTGCATCTTCCACTTCATCGAGTTCCCCGACCGCAGCCTGATGAAGCAGATCGTCGCCGTGCACCACAAGAACCTCGACGCGAAGCTGCTCGACCAGGTGCTGATCAAGTTCTACTGGCTGCGCGAGCAGAGCGAGCTCAGGAAGAAGCCGTCCACCTCCGAGCTGGTCGACTGGATCGCGGTGCTGCTGCGCTCCGGCATCACCATGGACCAGCTCGAGGCGCACATCCCGTTCATCGGGGCGCTGCTCAAGAAGGAGCAGGACGTCGACGCGCTCGCGAGCTACGACGCGCGCGGCGGCAAGTACCCGACCAAGTGGAGCGAGCTCGGCCCGCGCTACAACCAGTAGCGTGGGAGCAGGCTCGAGGGACGGCGGCGTGGGCACCGAGCTCGACCGCGAGCCCTACGTCAGCCTGCTGAGCTTCAAGCGCGACGGCAGCGGCGTCGCGACCCCGGTCTGGGCGGCGCCGCTCGACGGCAAGCTGGTGGTCTTCACCCTGCGCGACTCGTTCAAGGTCAAGCGCATCCGCCGCGAGCCGCGCGTGCGGGTGGCGCGCTGCAACGCGTTCGGCAAGGTGCAGGGGCCGTGGCGGGACGGGACGTGCGCGATCGTCGAGGACCCCGCGCACGAGGCGCGCGCCTACGCGGCGCTCGACGACAAGTACGGCTGGCAGATGCGGCTCGGGACGTTCTTCCGGCGGCTGGTCGGCGGGCTCGGCAGACGCATCGTGCTCGAGATCGCGCTCGACCGCTGAGGCCGGGGCGGCCGCGAGTTCCCAGGATTGGGAAGCGGCGCGCGCGCGGATTCGGGGCGGCGGGAAGCCGCCCCCGGCCCGCCGACGCTTCGCCGGGACTCCCGCTTGCAAGCGCATTCGCTGCAGCTCACCTCGTGTCGCCAAAGGAGGTCGTCATGGCAGCGTCGCCGAGGATCGAGGCCCCGCGCTCGTCGTCCGGCAACGGGTCGCGGGCGATCACGGGGAAGCGCGGCCGCCGCCTGTCGGCGCTCGACGCGGCGTTCCTCTACTTCGAGCGCCCGAATCAGCTCCTGCACGTGGCGTGCGTCGGCGAGATCGAGGGAACGCTCTCCTTTCCCAGGCTGGTCGACACGATCCGCGACCGGCTGTGCGGCCAGCTGCCGCGCTATCGCGAGCGTCCCATCCGCGCGACGCTCGAGCTCGACCGGCCGGCCTGGGAGCCGGATCCGACGTTCGACGTCCGCCGCCACGTGCACCACGTCGCGCTCCCGGCGCCGGGCGGCGACACCGAGCTGCGCGAGCTGCTCGACTCCCTGCTGATGGCGCCGCTCGATGCCCGGCACCCGCTGTGGGAGGTCCACCTCATCGACGGTCTGGCGACCGGCTCGAGCGTGCTGTTCTGCAAGATGCACCACTGCATGATCGA
>JBFMAS010000093.1:0-2080 GCA_040755575.1 Thermodesulfobacteriota bacterium | reverse complement strand
CGAGGAAGCCGAGCCCGCCGCCGCCGTCGCGGCTGCGCCGGCGCACCGGCTCCGGCGCGCCGGCGAGCTTCACGCCGTACTCGGCGGCGATCAGCGCCGCCATGGTCGCGGTCGCGTCGGCGATGCCGCGCGAGTAGTCGCCGGCGCGGAACGCCGGCACGACCAGCGTGTCGCGGATCTCGCCGACCTTGCCGTCGGGCAGCGCGCCCTCGACGCCGTAGCCGGTGAGGATCTGCAGCTCGCGGTCGTCGATCGCGGCGAGGAAGACGACGCCGTTGTCCTTGTCCTTGGCACCCGGCTTCCACTGCTCGGCGATCGCCATCGCGTAGTCGAAGGCGGTCTCGGGCTCGGTGGTGCGCACCGTCACCACGGCGATCTCGGCGCCCGTCTTCTGCTGCAGCTCGCGGATCAACGCCTCGAGGCGCCGCTTGGTCGGCGCGTCGACGACGTTCGCGAAGTCGTTGACGAAGCCCTGCGGCTTCGGCACGGCGATCTGCGCGCGTGCGCCCAGCGCGGTGACCAGCACGAGCGCCGCGGCGACGGCGGCGCGACGCGCGAGCCGGGGCCGTGCGAGGTGCTCAGCCACCGTGCCGGTCGACGAGCCGCACCAGCGCCTCGACCTCGCGCAGCACGACCGCGAGCAGGTCGTCGAGGTCCGCGCCGCCGGGCCACGCCTCGCGCCCGTCGCGCATCGCCTCGAGCCGCGGCAGCGCGCGCAGCCGCACACCCGAGTGGCGCTCGATCGCCTCGAACAGCGCGGCGCCGCGCCCGGGCCGCTCGCCGGAAGCCGCGCGCAGCAGCGCGCGCTCGATCACGACCAGCGCCGACTCGAGCGAGGCGAGCGCGTGCTGCAGCTCCGCGTCCGGCGGCCGGTGGATCGCGAGCGCGCGCAGGCGCAGCAGCTTGCCGCGCGACTCGCGCTCCGCCTGCTCGCGCAGCCGCGCCGGCGCGACGCGCACCCCCGTGAGCAGGTCCTCGCCGTGCAGCACGCGGTGCCGCTCGCGGAGGTCGTCGAGCTCGATCGGATAGGAGTCCGCGGCGTCGCGCAGGAACGCTTGTGTGACGACGAGCGGGGTCGCGAGCGGCAGGTCGCCGCTCGCCTCGCGCGCGAGGATGGTGCCGATCAGCCGCAGGTCGGGAAAGCTCACCTCGCGCAGCACCAGCAGCAGGTTCACGTCCGAGTGCGCGGGGGAGAACTCCTCGCCGGCCGCGCTGCCGTAGACCGCGATGCAGACGACGCGCTCACCGAGCGCCTGCGCCAGCGCCGCGGCCGCCTGCTCGATGCGGCGTGCGGTCTCCGCGGCGGGCTTCACGTCCCAATGAGATGGCAGAAGGGACGGGGAATCAAGTCGCGAAGCGGATCGGCAGCGCGCCGAGCACGCGGAAGGGCGAGCGCCCCCAGTCGAGCCGGTCGCTCTCGAGCTCGAGGTCGCGGAAGCGCGCCACCAGGCCGCCGATCGCCTCCTGCGCCTCCATCCGGGCGAGGTGCGCGCCGAGGCAGTAGTGGATGCCGCCGCCGAAGGCCAGGTTCGGCGCGCCCTGGCGCGTCACGTCGAAGCGGTCGGGATCGGGAAAGACGGCGGGGTCGCGATGCGCCGCGGCCAAAAACGCCATCACCATGGCGTCGCGTGGCACGACCTCGCGCAGGTGCGCGAGGTAGGGATGCGGGTCGAGCCGGAAGGCGGGATCGGTGGGATCGACGCCGCGCCAGGGATCCGCCGGATCGACCGTCGGCAGCGCCGCGCCGAGAGCCGCGTTGGTCGCTTCGCTGGACATCGTGTCGCTCCTCGGCGAAACCACCGCGTCCGCGCAGCGCCGACGCCCGGCTCGTTCGCCCGATGTCAGAAAGCCCTACCAGATCGGCCGCCGACGGCGAAGGCACGCGTCGCGGCGGCGCGGTGCGCGCGCTCGCGCGCGAGGCGCGCGCGGCAATGCTGTTCCTCACGGGAACCGCCCCGGCGCGGCTCGTGCCCGAGGACGTGGCGAAGGGCGGGCTGGTCTTTCCGGCGGTCGGCTTCGTGCTGGGCGCGCTCGTCGCGGCCGTGCTGCTGGCGGCCGAGCGGCGCGGGCTGCCGGGCCC
>JBFMAS010000092.1:0-3708 GCA_040755575.1 Thermodesulfobacteriota bacterium | reverse complement strand
CACGCGACGCCGCCCGCGCGCGCCGGCGCGCGGCCTGGCTGCCGCTGCTCGCGCTGGCGCTTGCGGCGGCGGCGACGTCGGCGCTCGTGACGCACGCCGCCGCGCAGCCCACCGGCCGCGAGGCGGCGCTCACCATCCACTTCCTGCACCTCGTGGCGGCGGCGTCCTGGGTCGGCGTGCTCGCGCACCTCTTCCTCTGCCGGCGCGCGCTGCTCGCCGCGGGCGACGCCGAGCAGGTGCGCTTCGTCGCGGCCGTCGTCGACCGCTTCTCGCCGCTCGCGCTCGCGGCGGCCGTCGCGCTGCTCGCGACGGGGCTCGCGGCGACGTGGCTCTACCTCGGTACGCCGGCGGGCATGCTCACCTCCGCCTACGGCCTCACGCTCGCGACCAAGCTCGCGCTGCTGCTGCTCCTCCTCGCGGGCGGCTTCGTCAACTACCGCGTGGTCCGTCCGGCGCTGCTGCGCCTCGCGGACTCGGGTGCAGTGGCGGCGCGCGGCGCTGCTTCCGGCGGCGCGCACGAAACGCTGCGCCGCCTCGTGCGCACCGTCGAGCTCGAGGTGACCGTCGGCGTCGTGCTCGTCGCGACGGCGGGGATCCTCGCTTCGGTCTCGCCGCCGACGCCGCAGGGCGAGGGACGGCTCACGGACGCGCAGATCGCGGCGATGCTCGAGCCGCGCGCGCCGCGCACCGAGATCGTCGATCCCGCGACGTGGGTCGGCAGCGCGACCCGCACCGACGACGACCTGCGCTACTCGGAGTTCATGCACTCGTGGTCCGGCGTGCTGGTCTGCCTGCTCGGGCTCGCCTGGCTCGTGCAGTCGGTCGGCGGCGACGCCGCGCCCGCGCGCCTCGCCGCGTGGGTCTGGCCCGCGGCGCTGATTCCCTTCGCCGTCTTCGTCGCCGTCGCGAGCGACCCCGAGGTGTGGCCGCTCGGCACGGTGAGCCCGCTGGTCGCGCTCACCGACCCGATCGTCCTCGAGCACCGCATCGGTGCCCTGATGATCGTCGTGCTCGCCGGGCTCGGCCTGCGCGAGGCGCGTCGCGGCGGCGCGAACCGGCCGCTCGGCCGCGCGCTGCCGATCGTCATGGTGGCGGGCAGCCTGCTGCTCCTCGGGCACGCGCACTCGAGCTTCTCCGCGAGCGACTCGCTGACCACCCTGATCAACGTGCAGCACGCGGTGCTCGGAGGCCTGGGGGTGCTCGCCGGCGTCGTGCGCTGGCTCGAGCTGCGCGCGCTCGTGCCGCGCCGGATCGCGAGCGTCGTCTGGCCGGCGCTCGTCCTCGCGATCGGCCTGTTCATGACGCTGTCCTACCGCGAGCTGGTGTAGCGACCGCCTCCGTCAGGCCGCCGTCAGCGGCTCGATCGGCGTCAAGCGCCCGACCGCCGACTCGATCGCGGCCGCCGCGTCGAGGCAGAGGTCCTCGCGGAAGCGCGGCCCGATCACCTGCACGCCGACGGGCAGGCCGTCGACGACCGCCGACGGCACCACCGCCGCCGGCAGCCCGAGCAGGTTCGCCGGCAACACCGGGCGCATGAGCTCGAAGGTCGCGAGCGCGTCCTCCTCGCTGGCGACGTCGCTGCCGTGCGGGAAGGCGGTGCGCGTCCACACCGGCCACAGCAGCAGCGGCCGCCCGGCCTGGAACTCGGCCCAGGCGCGAGCGATCGCGTGGCGCTCGGCGAGGAGCTGGACGAGCCCCGCGACGTCGACACCCGGGAAGCGCCGCGCGAAGAAGTCGAGCACCTGCACGGCGTCCGCGCCCATCAGGCTCGCGAGCAGCGGCAGCGTCGGCCGCAGCTCGTTCATCAGCCATGCGCCCCAGACCTCGACCGCACGCTCGACCCGCGGCGGCGTCGCGGCCGCGACCTCGAAGCCCGCGTTCGCGAGCGCGTCGGCGGCGCGCCGCACGGCGGCCGCCACGCCGGGAGCGATCGTCGCGCCCGGCATGTCCTCGAGCACCGCGACGCGAACGCGCTCGCCCACGGGCGGCCCGACGAGCGGCGCCGGCACGGCGAACGGATCGCGCGGGTGCGGCCCCGCGATCAGCGACAGCACGAGCCCCAGGTCCTCGACGTGGCGCGCCATCGGGCCGTCGACGAACATGAGCTGCGAGGACAGCGGCGGGTCCTCCACCGGCCCCGCAGTGACGCGCGGCAGCCGTCCGGTGCTCGGCTTGAGCGACGCGATGCCGCAGCAGTGCGCGGGGTTGCGCAGCGAGCCGCCGATGTCGTTGCCGAGGCCGAGGGGGCTCAGGCCGGCGGCGATCGCCGCCGCCTCGCCGCCGCTCGAGCCGCCCGCCGTGCGCTGCGGATGCCACGGGTTGCGCGTCAAGCCGCGCAGCGTGCTGCTGGTGTGGATGCGCAGCCCGAAGTCCGGCATGTTGGTGCGCCCGAGGGGGATCGCGCCCGCGCGCCGCAGGCGCTCGACGATCGGGGCGTCGGCGGCCGGGATCAGATCGGCGAACGCCGGAACGCCCTGCGTGGTGGCGGAGCCCGCGAGGTCGATGTTCTCCTTGACGGTGAACGGCACGCCGTGCAGCGGGCCGATCCGCTCGCCGGCCGCGAGCGCGCGATCGGCGGCGTCCGCCGCGGCGAGCGCCTCCTCGGCGAGGACCACCGTGACGGCGTTGAGCGCCGGGTTCAGGCGCTCGATGCGGTCGAGGTGCGCCTCGACCACCTCCCGCGACGTCGCCTCGCGACCGGCGATGCGCCGCGCGAGCTCGCTCGCCGACGCGCGCCAGTGCTCGGCGCTCACGACACCATCCCGTGCGTCTTCATGCAGGGGCGTGCATAGCCGGAACGGAAGCGGGCGCAAGCTCGCGGATCACGGGTCCGCCACGCGGCGGCGGAGGTCGACCTCCCCGAACGGCGCGGGCGGGCCGTAGCGCCGCGCGAGGTACGATGCGATGCCGGTGAAGTAGTCGTCGGCGCCCGCGAACGCCGGCACGCGCGGCGCGCCGGTCACGGCGAGGACGGGAGAGAAGCGGTCGAGCTCGTCGAGCGTCCGGCGCTCGCCTGCTCGGTCGGGCCGCCCGGGCACGAAGTAGACGTAGAAGAACGGCGACGGGCGGTCGGCGAGGAAGCCGAGCCCCGCGAGGTCGGGGAAGTAGAACACGGCGTCCTCGGGCGCCGCGCGGGCGGCGATGGCGCGGGCCGCGTCGCCGAGCCAGCGCTGCTCCGGCTGATACGGCGCGGCGACGACGAGCGGCGCCCGCGGCCCGAGCTCGAGCGAGACGAGCGGCTCGCCGAGCCGCGCCCGCAGGGCCGGGTAGACGCGCGCCGCACAGAGCAGGACCACGAGCGCCGCTGCCGCGGCACGAAGCGACGGTCCGTACCGCGCGCGCCTCCCGCTCGGGCGGCGCAGCAGGTGGTGCAGCACGGCGCCGGCGGCGAGAAGCACGGACGGTCCGCCCATCGCGACGTGGATCAGATCGGGGCGCGGAAAGAGCTGCAGCGAGATCAGCGCCGCGAACGCGAGCAGCGCGTGCACCCGCGCCGTCTCCGTCGCGACCGGCACGAGCAGCAGCCCGAGCACGAGCGCGATCGGGCCCGCCCACAGGCACACCTGCTCGGCGACGAGGCGCGGCGTGACGTCGCCGTCGATCGCGAGCGGCAGCGCGAGGCCGAGCCCGAGCGCGACCGCCGTCGTGCGGCGCGCGAAGCGCAGCGAGAGGAGCGCGAGCGCGATGCCCGCGCACAGCGCGGCCGCC
>JBFMAS010000091.1:0-16518 GCA_040755575.1 Thermodesulfobacteriota bacterium | reverse complement strand
GCCCGCCCGCGACGGCGGGGCGCTCGCCGCGTTCGGCGTACGTGCCCGTGGCGACGCGACCGGCGAGACGCAGGCCGGTGAGCCCGGTGCGGCGGCGGTAGAGCCGGTCGCGCCCGTTCCGGTCCGGGACCCGGCGCCGGCGGCGGCGGGCGCGGCGGACAGCGGCGCCGGACGGCACGAAGAGCCCGTGGCGCTCGCCGCCGTAAAGCCAGAATCCGGTACGGCGCAGCCGCCCGTCCTCCGCCGCCCGCCCGGTGGGGCGCCGCAGGTGTCGATCAACATCCTGCAGTGGTCGGTCGAGCCCGCGCGCCGCTTCGCCTTCGTGACCGTCGACGGCGGCAACATGCGTCAGGTCCGCGAGGGCGACCGCATCGGCGGGCTCACCGTCAAGCGCATCTACGAGCAGATGATCGAGTTCGGCTTCAACGACTCGACGTTCATGCTGCGCGCGAACTGACGACGCCGGCACCGGCCCGCGTCGGGCACCGGAGGACGAGGCTGCTCAGCCGAGCATGATCATGCCGCCGTCGACGCACAGGACCTGGCCCGTGATCATGGCGCTGTCGTCCGAGGCGAGAAATACCGCGGCCCCGGTGAGGTCCTCGGGTTGGAGCGGCCGCTTCAGCGCCATCATCATGTTGATGATGTACTGCATGATCTCCTCGGGGACCGTCTTCTTGGTGGCCTCCGTCATGGTCGGGCCGGGCGAGATCGCGTTGCAGCGGATGTTGCTCGGACCGCCGGCGCCGGCGATGAAGTGCGTCAGGGCGCTGATCGCCGCCTTGGTGATGCTGTAATGAAAGCTCGGCAGCTCGTCGTCGTGCATGACGTACGGGTGCATGTAGGCGGCCCCCGAGCTCTGCGTGATGATCGAGCCCTTCTGCTGCTTCTTCATGAAGGGGTAGACCGCGCGCGCGGACAGCCAGACGCCGAAGAAGTTCACGTCGAAGATCTTTCGCAGGTAGGCGTAGGAATGGTTCTGGTTGTCGATGTCGTAGAAGATCGCCGCGTTGGCGATCAGCGTGTCGATCCGGCCCCACTTGTCGGCGACCGTCTGCGCCATGCGGCGGGTGTCGTCCTCGCTGGAGACGTCGACCGGGACGAAGATCGCCTGGCCGCCCTTGGCGCGCAGGGCCGCGGCCACCGCCTCGCCCTTGTCGCGGTTGACGTCGGCGACCGCCACGCGCGCCCCCTCGTCGACGAAGCGGTGCGCGTAGGCCTCGCCGATCCCCTGGCCGGCGCCGGTGATGATCGCCACGTTGTTCTCGAGCTTCATGCTGCCGTCTCCTCGCTCGCTGCTGGTCGAACGTCCGAACGAGCACGACGCCGTAGCACGAAGCACGAAGGCGTGACCACCGCGGATCCGCCGCGAAAATCGAGCGGTCCGCTTGACATGCGTCCGGTCGGTCGGGATAGTCGGACCGATCGGTCGGTTGCGGTTGGGTGACGTGATGTCGGTCCCGAGCATCAATCCAGAGATCAGCTCGCGCGAGCGCATCCTCGACGCGGCGGAGGCGCTGTTCGCCAAGCGCGGTTACGCCGGGGTCGGCCTGCGCGAGGTGGCCGAGGTCGTCGGCCTGGGCAAGTCGTCGCTGTTCCACCACTTCAAGAACAAGCCGCAGCTCTATGCCGCCGTGTGCGCGCGCATCCTGCGACGGATCGAGGAGCGCCAGGTGCGGACGCTCGCCGCGGGCGGCACGCCGGTCGAACGGCTCGAGCGCTGGCTCGACGACCTGATCGACATGCTCGCCGATCACCCGAGCTACGCGCGCGTCCTGCTGCGCTCGTTGTTCGAGGACGACGACCTCGCCGGCGAGATGCCTGAGGAGCTCGAGGCCGATCGCGCCATCCAGAGCATCATGGGCGGCATCGCGGCGCTGCTCCGCGAAGGCATGGGGGCGGGCCACTTCCGCGCGGCCAACGTGCCGCATCTGCTCTTGACGCTGGTCGGGCAGACGATCTTCCCGTTCGCGTCGGGCGAGTTCGGACAGGAGATCCTCGGGCGGGACGTGTTCGACCCGGCGGAGGTCAAGCGGCGAAAGCAGGAGCTCAGGGACTTCATTCGCTTCGGGCTCGCGGTCCGCACGTCCTCGTGAGGCGTGGCCGGCGAGCAGGGGCAGCGTCAAGGAGCGTCTCGATGGAGAAGATTCTCGCGGAGTACAGGAGGAAGATCGGCGACTTCGAGGTCGTCGACGTCGACGAGAAGCGGATCGAGGAGCTGCGGTCGCAGCTCGACGTCGACGTGCCGATCGATCTCCACTGGACCTGGAACTACGGCAGCGAGGTCGAGGAGCTGCGAGCGCTCTACGAGCGCGGCAAGCGCGGCCAGTGGAACGCCGAGGACGACGTCGACTGGAGCGCGCCGTTCCCGCTCGACGAGTGGTTCCTTCCCCGCGAGAACCTCCTCATCCTGCCGACCATCCTGACCATCATGGGCGCGGACGAGGAGACGTGTAAGCGCGCCGCGGTCGACGAGTTCGCCTACACGATGTCGCAGCTCCTGCACGGCGAGCAGGCGGCGCTGCAGCTCTGCGGCCAGCTCACCAACGCCTGCCCGACGATGGATGCGAAGTTCTACGCGGCGTCACAGGTCGCCGACGAGGCGAGACACGTCGAGGTGATCGCCAAGTTCCTGCAGCGCAAGGTCGGGACGATCTACCCGATCGGTGCCACGCTCAAGGTCCTGCTCGACAAGCTGCTCGAGGCACCGACCTGGAAGACGAAGACCCTCGGCATGCAGACGCTCTTCGAGGGCATGGCCGTCGGCATCTTCGACATGCTGCAGAAGGGGTCGCGCAACCCGCTGCTGACCGACGTCATCCGCCGCGTCAAGCAGGACGAGGCGCGGCACGCGGCCTTCGGCATCCTGACCATGCGCAAGACGGTGAAGGAGGCGACGCCGGAGGAGATGGAGCAGATGGAGGACTTCGCGTTCAACATCCTCGAGACCCTGAACGCGAACCAGCAGCTCGACATGCTGCACGACCTGGCTCCCAAGTACGGTCTCGACCCCGAGAACGTCGTGCAGATGGGCCTCGGCCTGCCCGACTGGGCGAAGCTCAACAGCGACCTGTTCATGCACACGGTGGTGCCGAATCTGGCGCGCCTCGGCCTCATCACGGAGCGTACCGAGGAGAAGTACCGCGCGCGTGGCATCATGTACGGCGATCGCTTCGGTACCGGCATCGACGCCGACGTCCAGGCGAGCATGAACTGAGATTTCGACCGCCGGGCCGGCACGCGTCGAGGCCGTGCCGTCCCGGCGGCTACCGATCGATCAGAAACGCCCGGATCTCCGCCAGCAGCTCGCGCGGGCGGTCGAAGTGCACCATGTGGCCCGCCCCCGCGATCTCGACGAAGCGTGCGTCGCGGAAGCAGGCGAGCCGGCGTCGCAGGTCGTCGGCGTCGAGGTAGATCGCGCCGGGCTTGCTGCGCCAGAACTCACCCGACTCGCCGCCGTGCACGATCAGGGTCGGGACCGCGATTCGCCGCCAGAAGCTCATCGCGTAGTCGAGGTCGAAGGGCCCGGTGAGGGCCATCGTGGTGAGCATCGAGTCGAACTTCCACTCGAGCTTGCCGTCCTCGCGGGCCCGCGTCCCGAGCAGCGCGAGCTCGCGCGCCTTCGCTTCGCTGAGGCGCGGGTTGCGCTCGCGCAGCCGCCGATAGGCCGCCTCCAGATCATCGAGGCCGCGCTGGCCGGCGAAGGCCTGATCGATGCGTCGAAAGCCGTCGATCGTCCAGCGCACCTCCTCGTCCATGTCGGGTGGCGGCGGGCCGAGCCCCTCGATCACCACGAGCGCGGAGGCGCTCTCGGGGAAGCATCCGCCATAGGTCGCCGCGATCTCGCCGCCCATCGAGTGGCCGACGATCACCGGGCGGGGCAGCCGCAGGGCGCGGATCAGGTTGTGCAGATCGAGGACGAAGTGGCCGAAATGATAGTAAGGCGTGGTCTCGCTGTCGCCGTGTCCGCGCAGGTCGATGGCGAGCACGTGGAAGCGGTCGACGAGCCCTCGGGCGAGCTCGTCGAAGGAGTGGGAGTGGTCGCGAAGACCGTGCACGATGACCAGCGGGGGCAGGGCAGGGTCGCCCCAGTCGCGGAAGTGGATCCGCAGCGTGCCGCTGCGGAAGAACCTTTCGCTGTACTCCGGCATGGGCACCGACCGTAGCCAGTGAAACCCGTCGCGCCAAGGCGTACCGCGCCGCTTCCGTGGCCCTGCGAAGACACTAGAGTCGTCCGTGAGGACCGAGAGGAGAGCCCATGAACGATCGGCCGAGCATCCGCTCGCTGCGTCCCGGTGCGCGCGCGATGGAGTACACCGCGCTCGACGACAAGACGCGCGAGGCGATCCTGGAGTTCTTCAACGGTGACGGCTCGTCGTTCGCGCACACGCTCGGCATCCAGGTGGTCGACGTGCGTCAAGGATACGCGCGCCTCGAGCTCGACGTCCGTCCCCGACTGAAGCAGCCGGCCGGCGTGCTGCACGGCGGCGCGAGCTTCGGTCTCGCGGACACCGCGGTGGCGGTCGCGCTGCGCCCGCTCTACGGCGTGGAAGCGGTCCTGTTGACCATCGAGATGAAGATCAACTACCTCGAGCCGATCGTCGATGGCCGCGTCATCGCGGAAGCGTACGTCATGCGTGCGAGCCGGCGCAGCGCGTACGCCGAGGTCGACCTCTGGTCGCACGACAAGCTGGCCGCGCGCGCGACGACGACGTACATGATCCGCGAGCCGCGCTGACCGGCGCCGAGCTCAGACCACGAGGCCGCCGTTCGGCGACAGGACCTGGCCCGTGAAGTAGCTCGCGCCGGGACCTGCGAGGAACAGGGCGGTCGCGGCGACCTCGCGGGGCTCGCCGAGGCGTCCGAGCAGCGTCTGCGCGGCGACCACGGCCGTCTGGACCGCGCGCTGCTCGCCGAGCACGTCGAGGATCGGCGTCTCGATGTAGCCCGGTGCGATGGCGTTGACGAGGATGTCGTACGGTGCCACGTCGCGCGCGACCGCCTTGGTGAACGCGATGATCGCCCCCTTCGCCGCGGAGTAGTGCGGCACGCTCGCGATGCCGGTGATCCCTGCGATGCTCGCCAGGTTGATGATCCTGCCCGAGCGGTGGAACTGCATGATCCTCAAGGCCTCGCGCGTGCAGAAGAACGTGCCGTCGAGGTGCACGGCGAGCATCCTCTTCCAGCGCTCGTCGGAAAGCCGGCTCGTCGCCTCCAGGGCGGTCGAGATGCGCCCGTTGCTCTGGATCTCGGCGAGCTGCTGCATGAGCCGGCTCACCGTCTCCGGTTCGGTGTCGGCGTAGCCGGCGTTGTTGACCAGGATGTCGAGCCGCTCTCCGGTCGCGTGCGCGATCGCGCCGAAGAAGCGCCGGACCTGCGCGGAATCCGCGACGTCGCCGATCTGCGGCCCGCACCGCGTGACGGCATCCAGCTTCTCGAGCTCGGCGTGCGTCGACTGCGCAGCCTCCGCTCGAAGGTCGTTCACGACCACACGCGCGCCGGCACGGCCGAGCGTCAGCGCGATCTCGCGTCCCAGCCCGGAGCCCGCGCCGGTGACGAACGCGATCTTGCCGTCGAGCTCTCGCATGGTCTCCTCCCGTGTTGCCGGCGTGCTCCGTCCCCGCTACCCGATGCCGCAGAGGAGCACCGCATGGCCGACTGGTACAGGATGCTCGGAGCGGATCACGTCGAGTTCATCCGCAAGCAGCACGTCTTCTTCGTCGCGACGGCGCCGGCGGATGGTGACGGATATCCCAATCTGTCGCCCAAAGGCTACGACTCGCTCGACGTCCTGAGCCCGAGCGAGCTGGTCTTCGTCGACATGCCCGGCAGCGGCAACCAGACCGCGTCGCACGTGGCACGCGGCGGACGGATCACGCTGATGTTCTGCGGCTTCGAGGCGCACGCGATGATCCTGCGGGTCTATGGTCGCGGCGTCGTGCTCCTGCCGGACACCGCGGGCTACGCCGATCTCGCGGCGCGGCTCCGCCCCGGGATGATCGGGCCGTACACGCGGCAGCTCATCTCGATCACCGTCGACAAGGTGCAGACGTCGTGCGGCTACGGCGTCCCGCGGTTCGACTTCGCCGGCGAGCGCGACACCCTGCGTCGCTACTACGAGCGTGCCGAGGAGAAGGGGGAGTTCCCGGCGAAGCTCGAGCGCGCGCGGCGGCTGCAGGACCCGGTGTAGGAGCGCAGACGGCTCCCACACGCGTCGAGCCCGCCGGCTTGGACGGTCCCCGGCCGATCGCTATCCTCGACGGGTGGCTCACCGGACCGCCCTCGAGCTCGGCGCGCGTGCCCTCGCGGCACCGCTCGTCCTGGCACCCATGTCGGGTGTGACCGACATGGCGTTCCGCCGGCTCGTCCGCGAGTGCAGCCCGGGGGCCGTCGGGCTGGTGGTGAGTGAGTTCGTATCGATCGAGGGGCTGACGCGCAACGACCTGCGCAGCCACCGCATGCTGCGCTTCCACCCGGACGAGCACCCGATCTCGATCCAGATCTTCGGCGCGGAGATCGACCGCATGGTCGAGGCGGCGCTGATCGTCCAGCAGACCGGCGTCGGCGCGGTCGACATCAACTGCGGCTGCCCGGTGCCCAAGGTGGTCAAGCGCGGCGGCGGCGCCGAGCTGCTGCGTCAGGTGCACCACCTCGAGCGGATGCTGCGTGCGGTGCGCCGCGAGCTGTCGGTTCCGCTGACGCTCAAGATTCGCACGGGATGGGACACCGACTCGATCAACTGCGTCGAGATCGCACAGATGGCCGAGGACGCGGGCGTCGCCATGCTGACGGTGCACGGTCGCACGCGGATGCAGCTCTACACGGGAAGCGCCGACTGGGAGCTGATCGCCGCGGTCAAGCAAGCCGTCCGCATTCCGGTCGTCGGCAGCGGGGACGTGGTCAGCGTCGCGACCGCGCGGGACCGCCTCGTGCGCTCCGGCGTCGACGCGCTGGCGATCGGCCGGGCAGCCATGGAGAACCCGTGGCTCTTCGCCGCGATCGCGGCCGACCTCGAAGGACGCTCGCTGCCGCCGCCGGACGTCGCGGACCGGATCGCGGCGCTGCGCCGCTACCGCGTCCTGCTCGACGAGCTCTATCCGGAGAAGGTGACGTCGGCTCGATTGCGCGGCATGGCGTGCCGTATCCTGAAGGGCTTTCCGGGCAGCGCCGTCCTGCGCGAGCGCGTGACCCACACGCGCTCCAGCGACGAGCTGCTCGGGATCCTGGCGGCATACGAGAAGCAGGAGCTGGCCGAGCATCCCCGGACCGCCGCGTGACGCCGTCGCCCGCGGCCGTGCGTGCGGTCCTGTTCGACATCGACGGGACGCTGCTCCGCTCGCGCGGCTCGGCGGAGCTCTTCGATCTCGCGATGGAGGAGGTGTTCGGCATCCGCGGCGAGCTGCGCTCGATCCGGCCCGACGGCATGACGGATCCCGACATCGTCGCGCTGCTGCTGGACGGTCGCACGCCCCCGTGCGGCGCGATCACGCCGCGGCTCCTCGCGACCTTCGAAATGACGCTCGCGCGCTCGCTCGGCGCAGCGGTCGCGGCCGGTCGGGTGGACGTCTGGAAGCTGCCCGGCGTCGACGACCTCCTCGCCGAGCTCTCGACGCGCCCGGATGCACGCCTCGGCATCGTCACCGGCAACATGCGCGCGACGGCGCGCGTCAAGCTCGAGGCGGCCGGCATCGGCGGCTACTTCAGCGCGGGCGGCTACGGCAGCGACTCGCCGTCGCGCTCGGTGCTGCCGGCCGTAGCGCTGCGCCGCATGCGGCACGTCGACGGAGGTTCGCTCGCCCCGGAGCATGCGGTCGTCGTCGGCGACACGCCACACGATCTGCGCGCGGCGCGGGCACACGGCATGCGCTGCGTCCTCGTCGCGACGGGCCAGTACAGCGCGCTCGAGCTCGCGGCCGTGAGCCCCGATGTCCTGCTCGACGATCTGAGCGACGTGCCGCGCGCTCTGGAGGCGATCTTCGGCTGAGCCTCGGAGGAGTCATGGAATCGGCAAGCTTCGCGGTCTTCGTCGGCAAGGAGTATCTCAAGTTCAACGCCGCGCACTTCATCGCCTATCCCGGGTTTCGCGAGCGCCTGCACGGGCACAACTACCAGGTCACGGTGCGCATCGAGGGCGACCTCGGTCCGGACGGCTACGTGCTCGACTTCGGCCTCGTCAAGAAGGCGACCAAGCGCGTATGCGAGGCGCTCGACGAGCACACCTTGCTGCCCGCGCGAAGCGACTGCCTGCAGATCGCCGAGCGGGGCGATTCCGTCGAAGTCGTCTACGAGGACGGCGCGCGCTTCGTCTTCCCGCGGGGCGACGTGCTCTTGCTGCCGATCGTGCACACGTCGGCCGAGGAGCTCGCACGCTATGTCGCAGGCCAGGTCCGAAGCGAGCTCGTCGCGGCCGGGGCCCGACCCTGGAAGCGGCTCGAGGTCGGGGTCGCCGAGACGCGCGGTCAGTCGGCGACGTACGCGGAGTGACCCGTGCGCCGCTGCAAGGTGTTGCGCAACGCGGGCGATTTCGAGACAAGGGGAATTGATAGCGCGCTCGCTGCGCAGGCCCGTGAGCGGGGCCGACCGAAGGACGAAGGCAACGAGGAGTACGTGCGATGACGGAACGTGTTCGTGAGATCTTGAGCTGGTACGCCGGCAGCAACCCGGGGACGCTGACCAACCTCGCGCGCATGCTGAACCAGGGTGCGCTCGGCGGGACGGGCAAGATGGTGATCCTGCCCGTCGACCAGGGCTTCGAGCACGGGCCGGCGCGAAGCTTCGCGCCGAATCCGGGCGGCTACGATCCGCACTACCACTTCCGGCTCGCGATCGAGGCGGGCTGCAACGCCTATGCTGCGCCGCTCGGCTTCCTCGAGGCGGGCGCGGCCGAGTTTGCGGGCGAGATCCCGCTCATCCTCAAGCTCAACAACAGCGACTCGCTCTACGAGTCGACCGATCCCTGTCCGGCGGTGACGGGCTCGGTCGGCGAGGCCTTGCGTCTCGGCTGCGCCGCGATCGGCTACACGATCTATCCCGGCTCGGCGATGCGCAACGACATGTACGAGAACCTGCGCGAGCTCACCGAGGAGGCGAAGGCCGCCGGGCTTGCCGTCGTCGTGTGGTCGTATCCACGCGGCTCCGGTCTGTCCAAGGAGGGCGAGACCGCGGTCGACGTCGTCGCGTATGCCGCGCAGATCGCCTGCCAGCTCGGCGCGCACATCGTCAAGGTCAAGCCCCCGACGGCGTTCCTCGAGCAGAAGGAAGCAAAGAAGGTCTACGAGTCGCAGAGCATACCGATCGAGACGCTCGCCGATCGCGTGCGCAACGTCGTGCAGTCTTCGTTCGGCGGGCGGCGCATCGTCATCTTCTCGGGCGGCGCCAAGGGCTCCGACGACAAGGTGTTCGAGGAGGTACGCGGGATCCGCGACGGCGGCGGCTTCGGCTCGATCATCGGCCGCAACTCGTTCCAGCGGCCGCGTGCCGAGGCGCTGAAGTTCCTCGACACCGTGATGAAGATCTACCGCGGCGAGATCAAGTAGACGCGGGAGTTGCGAGCGACCCGAGGAGCTTCGACAGCGCATCGGCGATCGCGAGCGGAGCGTCGGCGAGCAGGGCGTGTCCCGCGTCCGCGACCCCGCGGATCGTGACGCGCCCTGCGATGAGCCGCGCGCTCTGCTCGAGCGCAGCGCGCGACACCGCGGCGCTGCGCTCACCGTAGAGCAGCAGCGTGGCGCACGAGAGCTCGGCGAGCATCGCGCGCACGGTGGCGTCGTCGCACGGTCGAAGCGGCTGCCGGGCGCGAGACGGCCGCAAGCGCGGGTCCTGCTTCCACATCCAGCGACCTCGCTCGTCGCGGCGCGCGAGCGCGCGAAGGCGGCGAAGGCGCCGCGCATGCTCGTCCGGCCCGAGCGCGGCGTGGTCGAGACCGCCGAGCTCGTCGAGCGTCGCGGCGGTTTCGCACCCCGTGTACGCGGGCAGGCGCTCGAGGCCGTCCTTGAACACGAAGGGGTCGACGTCGAGCAGGGCGAGCGCGAGAGCCATACGGGGTTCGGCAGCGGCCAAGGCGAGCGCCGTCATGCCGCCCGTCGAGTGCCCGGCGAGGACGACGCGCTCGAGGCCGAGCATCGTCACCGCCCGGCGCACGTCGTCCGCCATGGCGGCCAGGGAGTAGTCCCCGCTCGGTGGCCATCCCGACTCACCGTGTCCGCGCGAATCGAGCGCGATCGTCCGGTGTGCCGGCTCGATCGCGGCGACGGTGTCACGCCACGCGGCGTGGCTGTCGCCGTAGCCGTGCAGGACGAGGAGCGTCGGGTCCCGGCCCACGGCGAGCTCGCTGGCATACAGACGAACGTCGCCGCCCGTGATCCACACCCGTGCGCACGTCGGGCCGCGTGTCGCGACCTCACAGACGCTGGTAGCGACCCTTGCCGATCTTCTTGATCTTGCTGGCCTGCATCCAGCGCGAGAGGGCGGGGTACACCTGCGCGCGGCCCTTCGCCCGTGCGCCCGGGTGCTTCATGACGTCCTCGACGCCGAACTTCTCCGGCACCGAAGCGAGCACCGCATCCCAGCTCACTCGACTCCCGCCGCCCGCACGCCGGCCGCCTCGTCGTGCAGCACGAGCCGCGGTGCCCGGCGGACGGCCGGGGCCGCGCCTTGTACCTCGCAGGCCGATCGCGTTGCGCCAAGCGTTCGCCTGCTCGATGAGGCTCTCGAGCTCCGACTCGCGCTCGCGAATCTCGCGCGTCAGGGCCGCGAGAGCCCTTTCCGCCTGTCGCTTCACTCGAGAGAACAGGTCTTGCTTTCCGCGCGGCATGGTGAGCCTCCTCGACTTGAGTGTCGGCTCGGATAACAGGCCAACTTAGCGGTCGCAATCCACCTTAGGCCGAAAGCTGAATGAATTTTGGTCGCTTTGGCGAGCGTCAAGCCACCAGTCAATACTACCTAAGCTAGCCGTTCGTACAGGAATTCGATCGCTAGGGAGAGAGCCGTCTCGGCGGCTTCCGGACGATACGCTTCCGGCCGACGATCGTTGACGAAGGCATGCCCCGCGCCCTCGAAGATTCGCACGTCGAAGGTCTTTCCGGCGTGCGCGAGATGGCGGGCGAAGGATTCGACGTCCTCGCGCGGGATGAGCCCGTCCTCGGCGCCGAACAAGCCGAGCAACGGACAGCTCAGGTCGTCGAAGGTGTCGAGCGGCGGCGGCAGCTTGTGCTGCGCGACCGTGCGATGGCGCAGCATGCCGTAGAATGCGACGCAGGCGGCGAGTCCTGCGACTCGACACGCGGCCATCATGGCGTACTGACCACCGACACAGAAGCCGACCACGCCGACCGCGGACGCGTGCACCTCGGGCCGCTCTGCCAGGTGATGAACCGCCGCCTGGACGTCGGCGATGACGCGCGCATCGGGTAGCGCGTCGATCACCGAGAACGCCGCTGCCATGTCGGCGAGGTCCGGCGTCCCCTCACGGCTGTAGATGTCGAGCACCAGCGTGCGGAATCCTGCGCCGGCGAATCTCGCTGCGAGCTCCAGATACAACGGCGAGATGCCACGCACGTCGGGCAGCAGCACCAGTGCCGGCGACGGAGACCTGTCCGGTGCATGGACGACGCCTCGGATGCGATCGTCGCCCGAAGCGAATTCGACCTCCAGTCCCGCATCGATTGTCTGCGACTGCATGATGTCGCTCTTCTATGTCATCGGCGTCAAGACAGATGCTTGACCGCACATCGCGCGCGACCTACGCAAGGCCCACCTCACGGCATCGTTCCCCGACGGTGCAGCAGTGGAGCCGCGGCGCACGAGTCGCCGCATGACGCGCAGACCGACCGTCTGCGCAGGATGGTGGAGCATGGAGCGATCGAAGGTGCGGAGGGTTTGGTCCGGATGGCGGACGTGGCGCGCGACGTTGATCGCGCTTCTCGTCCTGACCGCGCTCATGGCGTCGAGCGCACGTGCAGAGGAGACGAGACGCATCGACTTGAACTCCGCGTCCGCGGAGGAGCTCGCAAGCCTGCCGGGCGTGGGACCTGCCAAGGCGCAGGCGATCATCGCGTACCGCGAGACGGCCGCGTTCAAGAGCCCGGAGGAGCTCATCGAGGTCAAGGGCATCGGGGAGAAGCTCTTCGCGCAGCTCAAGGACAAGGTCACCGTCGGAGATGCGGCGGGCGGCGTGGCACGCGGCGGTGCCGCAAGCCGAACCGGCTCGCCCGCGGCCGACGCGAAGGCAGGACGCACGGCGGCGGCGCGGTAGCCAGCGCCACGCCGCGACGGCGGCGGTGTCCCTCGCAGCCGGCAGGCTGCGCTCGGATGCGGAGTGGTGGGGGCGACGTGAGCGCTCCACCGGTCTGCGGGGGCACCGTCGCCGGACCGGCATGCCGCGCCCGCTCACCGCGGCGCCTTCGCCCTCCGCTCCGCCTCGGCCTTGAACTCGTTTACCGAGTCACGCAGCGCCTGCCGCTCGATCATGCGTCGCAACGGCCCCGGTATCCAGAAGCCGAGATCGACCGACTGTCGGCAGGTCGCGCGGGTGCGCTTCGTGCCGAGCGGCTCGAACTCGTAGCTGCCCACGATACCGGTCACGTCTCCCTCGACGAGATGCCAATCGGCGCGGCGGGGAAGATCATAGTCGTAGGCGAGGACGTAGCGGACGTTGCGAATCTTCATGTCGAGCGTCATCTCGACGATCTTCGCGCGCCCGTCGGCGTCACGCTCGAGGACCCTGCAGGCGGTCGTCGGTCCGCTCCACGCCGGATAGCGCTCGAAGTCGAGCAGGACCGCGCAGCAGTCCTCGACGCTCGCCTCCACCTCCGTCGTGTAGCTCTGCTCCGCCTCGGCCATCGGTTCCTCCCGGCGCCGGCATTCTCATCGCCTTGGGTCCGAGTCAAGCCGGGTCGCGGCGGCGAAGGGATTGACGCTTCTTCCCGACGGTGGGAGGAAGCGACGGTGGCCGATGAATCGGTACCTCCCACGGCACCTGGCGGAGTGCGGCGCCGCCGCCCGCAGCGACGCGGGCGGGTCGGCGGCGTCGTGGCCGTCACCGGGATCCACGGCTGGCTCGCGCGCGGGCTGCTGCGTCGCCTGGAAGAGGACGACCGGTACGCGCGGCTGGTTCTGATCGACGTGCGCGCACCGAGCAAGCCGGTGCGGCGCTCGGTCTTCCATCACGTCGACCTCACCGAGCCGCTTGGCGACGCCGCGATCGCGCACGTCCTGCGTGCCGAGCAGGTCGAGACGCTCGTGCACCTCGCTCTGCGCGAGTCGCCCTTGCCGCTGACGGACGGCGCGCACGAGCTCGAAACGGTCGGCACGATGTATCTGCTCAACGCCGCCGCCGACTGCATCGGCCGCGGCACGCCGCTCCGTGCGCTGGTCGCCGTGACGACCGCCATGGTCTATGGGGCGAGCGCGCGCAATCCCGCCTACCTCTCCGAGGACCACCCGTTGCGTGGCGCCGTGCATTCGGGATTCGTCGCGGACAAGGTCGACGTGGAGCTGCAGCTGCAGGATTTCCGGCAGCAGCTGGCATTGCCGGTCTGCGTGCTGCGGCCCTGCTGGAGCGCAGTTGGTCCGACCTCCATCGCCGCTCGTCTGCTGCGGCAAGCGCCGACGTTCAGCATCCTCGGCTTCGATCCGCTGATGCAGCTTCTGCATGCGGACGACCTGATCGACGCGCTCAAACGTGCCGTCGACCGTCCGCGCGACGGCGCGTTCAACCTTGCCGGACGTGGCGTGATGCCGCTCTCGGCATTGTTCCGGATCGCGGGCCGACTGCCGGTGGCCCTGCCGGCGCCGGTGGCGAACGCGACGGCGGAGTTTCTCTGGCGGTCGTACGGCGTCGGGATCGGCGTGCCGCTCGACTTTGTGCGTTACGTCTGGGCCGTCGATGCGGAGTGTGCCGCGAGCGCGTTCGACGTCGCGCCGCGCTACTCGACGCGCGAGGTCGCGGAGACGTTGGCGCATCAACTCTGACCTGCCTCGTCCGCGGCGCGACATTCGTCGCAACGACGCGAGCCGCAAAGGGTTCTTGTCCGGGACGCGAACGGTCGCTACAGTCGACGCGTGACGAAGGTACGCACCGTCGAATGGCGACGCGGTCGCGTGGTCATGCTCGATCAGCGGCTGCTTCCCAACCGGGAGGTCTACCGGCTCTATCGCGAGGCGACTGACGTGATGCTCGCGATCAAGGAGCTCGTCGTTCGCGGCGCACCGGCGATCGGGGTCGCCGCCGCCATGGGCCTCGCCCTCGGCGCACGATCGCTCTCCGCGGATCGCTTCACGCGCGACTTCGAGAAGCTCTGCCGGGCTTTCGCAGCGACCCGCCCCACCGCCGTGAACCTGTTCTGGGCCATCGAGCGGATGCGACGCGTGGTGCGCGACAACGTGCAGCGTCCGGTCGATACTCTTCGCACTCTGCTCGAGCGCGAGGCGCTGTCGATCTACGAAGAGGACCTCGAAGCGAACCGCAGGCTCGCGGTACACGGTGCGGCCCTGCTGCCCCGCAGGTGCAGCGTGCTCACGCACTGCAATGCCGGCGGGCTCGCGACGGCGGGAATCGGCACCGCACTCGGGGTGATCGTCGCTGCGCGGGATGCCGGCAAGCGCATCACGGTGTTCGCCGACGAAACTCGGCCCGTGCTGCAGGGCGCACGCCTCACGGCCTGGGAGCTGCGCCGCGAGCGCATCCCGGTGACCGTGATCACCGACAACATGGCCGGCCACTTCATGCAGCGCGGAAAGATCGACGCGGTCATCGTCGGCACCGATCGGACCGCGGCGAACGGCGACGTGGCGAACAAGATCGGCACGTACAGCGTCGCGGTCCTCGCGGCGCGGCACAAGATCCCATTCTACGTCGCCGCCCCGACCAGCTCGATCGACCTCGGTTGCCGATCGGGTGACAGGATCCCGATCGAGGAGCGCGCACCGGACGAGGTGTCGCACGTCAACGGGAGGATGCTGACCCCGCGTGGCGTCAAGATCGCAAATCCGGCATTCGACGTCACGCCGCACCAGCTGGTGACGGCAATCATCACCGAGAACGGCGTCGCGAGGCCGCCGTACTCGAGGTCGCTGCCCCGACTCGTGCGCGGCGCCGAGGCGCCCCGTCGCGCCGACGAGGAAGCGCTCGGGAAGCGCGGCCGGCGTCAATCTAAGTAGTGTCGGGCGTCCAGTCGGCGAGCAAGGCGCTCGAGCACGCGAGCGCCTTCGCCGGACCGCAGGACATCGTCGAGCGACTCGGTCGGTCGCGGTCGTCGTTCGAGCCAGCGCCGGAGCGCGGCGACGCGACGATGCGCCTCGAGGATGCGCTTCTCGGTTATCCGTCCCCGTCGAACCGCCTCGGTCACGGCAGCCGCTGCTTCCTCGCCCACCTCGAGCGACTGGCAGGCGAGCAGCAGATCACAGCCGGCGTTCATCGCCGCTACCGCCGCCTCGCCGACTGACCCCGCCCCGTCGAGCGCGTGCATCGACAAATCGTCGCTGACGATCACGCCGCGGAAGCCGAGCTGGCGGCGAAGCAGCCCCTGCAGGATCCGCTTGGAGAGCGTCGCTGGCAGGTCCGGGTCGAGGGCGGCGTAGCGAACGTGTGCCGTCATGAGCATGGGCAATCTCGCCGCGATCGCGCGCCGGAAGGGCGCCAGCTCGACGCGACGCAACTGCTGCAGCGTCCGCCGAACCTCCGGCAGCGCGAGATGCGAGTCGACGTCCGTGTCGCCATGCCCCGGAAAGTGCTTCCCGCACGCCAGGATGCCCGCCTCCTCGAGCCCGCGCGCAAACGCGATCCCGAGCCGCGCAACCACGCCGGGCTTCGCCGAGAAAGCACGATCCCCGATCACGGGGTTCGCCGGGTTCGAATCGACGTCCAGCACGGGAGCGAAGTCGCAATTGAACCCCGCTGCGGCCAGCTCCCTCCCCATCGCCCGCCCCGCGGCCCGCGCCAGCGCGGCGCTGTTCGCATCGCCGAACCGCCGCATCGGCGGCCACTCCGTGAAGGGCGCGCGAAGGCGCGCAACGCGCCCGCCTTCCTGGTCGACAGCGATGAGGGCGGTGGGTCCTAGGAGGCTGCGGAGTTGGGAGGTTAGGTGGGCAAGTTCGGGCGGCATCCCGATGTTACGCGCGAAAAGCACGATACCGGCAGGCCTTAGAGTTCGTAGCGCCCGTCGAACGTCAGGGACTATTACGTGCGCTGGCGAGCCAACTAATAGCCACATGCGTCACATTACGAGGGCACTGTTAGATTAGGTGCGGAGTGGTGTTTCGGAAGCGGCTACCAGCGTCGCAGACCAACCGTCCTGTGAAGTCACGTTGTTGGTTAGAGGGGTGCTGCCGCCCGGCGTGCTTCCGGACGTTCTGTGCCGCACGGATGATTCGTCCCTAGAACACTATGAATTAAGGTTGTGCTCGAAATCAGCGTCAGCATTGCCGGCAGAACGAGCAGCGTCGCGAGACTCGAGGTGAGCATGGCAAGCGCAACAAGGGCGCCAAGCTGGACAAAGAGAGCAAAGTTAGAAAGACAAA
>JBFMAS010000090.1:0-10932 GCA_040755575.1 Thermodesulfobacteriota bacterium | reverse complement strand
GCCACCGGATCGGGCCGCGCCGCGCGGCTACGTCGAGCTGCTCCGCGTCAATCGCGACTTCCGCCACCTGTGGCTCGGGCAGATCGTCAGCCAGCTCGGCGACTGGCTCGACTACGTCGCGCTCTTCACCCTGCTGCTCGAGCTCACCGGCTCGGGCACGGCCGCCGCCGGGATGCTCGTCGCGCGCTTCCTGCCGGGCTTCTTCGTGAGCCCGCTCGCGGGCGTCGTCGTCGATCGCGCAGGCCGCAAGCTGGTCATGATCGCCGCGGACCTCGGCCGCAGCGTCCTCGTGCTCGGCCTGCTGCTCGTCGACTCGGCGGACGACGTCTGGCTCGCCTACGCGGTGGTCGCGAGCGTGGTCGTCCTGACCTCGTTCTTCGAGCCGGCGCGCAGCGCGACCATCCCGAACGTCGTCGAGCCGGCGGACCTCGTCACGGCGAACGCCCTGAGCTCGATCACCTGGTCGGTGAACCTCGCCGTGGGCGCGGCGGTGGGCGGCTTCCTGACCGCCGCCGCGGGCTACCGCACGGCGATCGTCGTCGACGCCGCGAGCTTCGCCCTCTCGGCCTGGCTCGTCGCACGCGTCGTCGTCCCGCGTGCCGTCCCGCGCACGCCGCCCGCGCGCCGCACCGGGCTGCGCGACCTGCTCGGCCTCGCCGATCTGGCCGAGGGCGCGGCCTTCCTGCGCGCGCGGCCGCCGCTCGCGCTGGTCGCGATCGCGAAGGCGCTGTGGTCGCTCGCGGGCGGCGTCATCCTGCTGCACGGGATCTTCGGCGAGCGGGTCTACGCGGTCGGCGGCAGCGCAGCCGCCGGGATCGGGCTGCTCGCGACGGCGCGCGGCCTCGGCACCGCGCTCGGGCCCCTCGTCGCGCGGCGGCTCGCCGGATCGACCGTCGAGGGAATGACGCGCGCCATCGGTGTAGGCTTCTTCGTCGCAGGCGCCTTCTACCTGGCCTTCGCCTGGGTCACGAGCTGGCCGCTCGCGGCGCTCGCCCTGGTCGGCGGGCACATGGGCGGCAGCACGATCTGGGTGTTCAGCACCGTGCTGCTGCAGCGCCTCGTGCCGGACGCGCTGCGCGGGCGGGTCTTCGGCGCGGAGCTGGCGCTCATGACGCTGGCGATGACCGCGTCGAACCTCGCGACCGGCTTCGCGCTCGACGGCCTCGGCTGGTCGCCGCGCGCGCTCGCCGCGCTGCTCGGGGCGTGGTGCATCGCGCCCGGGACGCTGTGGCTGCTCGCGCAGCGCTCGTCCCGTCTGCGCCTCGCCGCGCCGTGAGAATGCGCTGCGTCCGGTGGCCGCGGTTTGCTACGCTGCGCGGGAATGTCGGAGCGTCGCGAGTTCGAGGTGATCGTCGTCGGCACCGGCATCGCCGGCGCATCCCTCGCCTACTTCCTCGCCGAGCAGGGCTGCACCGACGTGCTGCTGCTCGAGCGCGAGCGGAGCCTCGCCTACCATTCCACGGGGCGCAGCGCGGCGACGCTGTCGGCCTTCGACATGAACCCGACGCTGCTCGCGCTCAAGGTGGCGAGCGCGCCGTTCTTCCGCGACCCGCCCGCAGGCTTCGCCGAGAACCCGCTGCTCAAGCGCACCGGCGTCCTCGGCGTGTTCCCCGAGCCGGCGTGGAGCATGGTGCGCGAGGCGGCATCGATCCTGCGCGACGAGGGCCTCCGCTTCGAGCTGCTGACGGCCGAGCAGGTGCTCGCGCGCGTGCCGCTCCTCGATCCGCGCGAATTCGCCGGCGGCGTGCTGGTGCCCGACGACGGACGCCTCGACGTGCACGAGATCCTGTCGAGCTACCTGCGCCACGCGCGCCGGCGCGGCGTCGAGCTGCGGCTCGCCGCCGAGGTGCGGTCGGTGGTGGTCGAGGGCGGGCGCTGCCGCGGGGTGGTCACCGCGGACGGCGAGCTGCGCGCCCGCCTCGTGGTCGACGCCGCGGGCGCCTGGGCCGGCACGGTCGCGCGCATGGCGGGCGCTTCCGCGATCCCGCTCGTCCCGCACCGGCGCACGATCGTCGTCTTCCCGCCGCCCGACGGGGTGGAGATCGGCGACTGGCCGATGGTCGCGAGCGACGCGCACCAGCTCTACTTCGCGCCCGAGGCGGGCGACCTCATGCTGAGCCCGATGGACGAGGAGCCGATGGAGCCCTGCGACGCGACGCCGGACGACACGGTCGTCGCCGCAGGCCTCGAGCGCTTCGCGAGGCTAGCGCCGAGGCTCCGGCCGCGCACGCTCAAGCGCAAGTGGTCCGGGCTGCGCACCTTCTCGCCCGACCGCGTGCACGTGGTCGGCGAGGACCCGAAGCTGCCCGGATTCTTCTGGCTCGGCGGCCAGGGCGGCTGCGGCATCGAGACGAGCCCCGTGATCGGGCGCGTCGCGGCGGACCTCGTCGTACGCGGTCGCAGCGACGCCTTCGACACCGCGCTGCTCTCCCCCGAGCGCTTTGCCCTCTCGAGCTAGCAAGGACGGCCGGCGTGGCTTGACACGTCGGCACGCCGTCCGTACCAACCGCGCAGCCAGGGCGGCGGGGGGCGGCGTGGCGTCGAACTACACGGCCAAGGACATCACGGTACTCGAGGGGCTGGAGCCGGTCCGGCGCCGCCCCGGCATGTACATCGGCTCGGTCGAGTCGGCCGGCCTGCACCACCTGCTGTGGGAGATCGTCGACAACTCCGTCGACGAGGCGATGAACGGCCACTGCGACCGGATCGAGGTGACGCTGCACGCCGACGGCGAGACCGTCACCGTCAAGGACAACGGCCGCGGCATCCCGGTCGACCTGCACGCGAAGTACCGCAAGCCCGCGCTCGAGCTGATCCTCACGACGCTCCACGCGGGCGGCAAGTTCGAGTCGAAGAACTACTACCACTCGGGCGGCCTGCACGGCGTCGGCGCGTCGGTGGTGACGGCGCTGTCGGACAGGATGGCCGTGCGCGTCAAGCGCGACGGCGCCGAGTGGGAGCAGACGTTCTCGCGCGGCATCGCGACCAGCAAGCTCAAGAAGCTCGGGCCGGCCCGCGGCAGCGGCACGACGATCGAGTTCCACCCCGACGCCAAGATCTTCCCGTCGATCAAGCTCGACGCGGACCTGATCGCCGAGCGCCTCGAGGCGAAGGCCTACCTGCACAAGGGCCTGACGGTGGTCTTCGAGGACAAGGCGAGGAAGGCGTCGCACACCTGGCACTACGACGACGGCATCCGCGCCTACCTCGAGAAGCTGCTGTCGGGCGGCCGCCCGAAGCGCGTCCCGGCGGAGGTGTTCTATGCCTCCCGCGACGGCGACGGCCTGCACATCGAGTGCGCGCTCGCCTGGACGGAGGACACGAGCGAGGGCTTCTCGTCGTTCGTCAACAGCATCCCGACCAGCGCCGGCGGCACGCACGAGAACGGCCTCAAGAGCGGCATCGTCAAGGCGGTGCGCAACTACCTCGAGATCCACAACCAGGTCCCGCGCGGCCTGACGATCGCGGCCGAGGACGTACGCGAGGGCGTGGTCGGGCTCCTGTCGTGCTTCATCCCGAACCCGCAGTTCCAGGGCCAGACCAAGGAGCGGCTCAACAACCCGGAGCTGACGGCCGCGGTCGACGGCTTCGTGCGCAGCGCGCTCGAGAACTGGCTCAACGGCAACCGCTCGTCGGCGGACGCGATCGCAGCACGCGTGGTGCTCGCGGCGCGCGCCCGCACCGCGTCGCGCGCGGCGGCGAAGGAGGTGACGCGCAAGACCGCCGTGTCGCACCGCCTGAACCTGCCCGGCAAGCTCGCCGACTGCGCCTCGACCGATCCCGAGGAGTCCGAGCTGTTCCTGGTCGAGGGCGACTCCGCCGGCGGCTCGGCGAAGCAGGGACGCGACCGCCACTTCCAGGCGATCCTGCCGCTGCGCGGCAAGGTGCTCAACACCGAGCAGGCGTCGATGAGCAAGGTGCTGTCGAACAACGAGCTGTCCGACATCGTCAAGGCGCTCGGCTGCGGCATCGGCAAGGACTTCGACGCGTCGAAGCTGCGCTACCACAAGATCTGCCTCTTGATGGACGCCGACTCCGACGGCAACCACATCGCGACGCTCCTGATGACCTTCTTCTACCGCCACCTGCCGGAGCTGATCCGCGGCGGGTACCTGCATCTCGCGGTGCCGCCGCTCTACCGCATCGACATCGGCAAGGAGACCTACTGGGCGCGCGACGACGTCGAGAAGGACGACATCCTCGGCAAGCACAAGGGACGCGCGAACCCGCAGGTGCAGCGCTTCAAGGGTCTCGGCGAGATGAACCCGGCGACGCTCAAGGAGACGACGCTCGACCCGCGGAAGCGCACGCTGCTGCGCGTGACGATCGACGACGCCGCGGCGACCGATCAGATGATCCAGACCCTGATGGGCCGCGAGGTCGCGCCGCGCTTCCAGCTCATCATGGAGCGCGCGGTCGGGGTGCAGGACCTCGACGTCTGACGCCGCCGGCGCGCGCGCTCAGCAGCAGCCGCCGCCGGGGGAGCAGACCGCGGCCTGCGCCTCGGTCCGCTTGTAGCGCTTGCCCTTGGTCACGGCGGGCGCGCGGACGGCGCTCTGGCTGCAGTCGAACGGCTTCGCGCGCGCGAGCGGGATTTCCTTGCGCGGCGGCACCGGGACGATCTGGTCGCCGTACGGCGCGCCCGTGAGGATGCGGAACGTCTTGTCGCACACCGCCATGCGCCGGCCGCGCAGCAGCACGTGCCCGTCGTCGTCCTCGACCTTCTTCCACGGGCCCCTGTAGATCACCGCCTGGTTGCGCTCCCAGCACGGACCCTGCTTGCCCTTGCGCGCGGTGACGGTGACGCTGCGGAACTCGATGCCGCGCACCGTCCGCCACGGCCGCGCGTCGTACTTCTCGATCGTGACCGCGTGGAAGCCGGCCCGCTCGAACGCCTCGAGGAGCTCCGCCTCCTGGTACGCCCCGGAGATGCACCCGCTCCACAGCTCGGGATCGCGCTTCATGGCCTCGGGGACCGGCTCGTCGCAGACGATGTCGCTGATCGCGACGCGACCGCCTCGCTTCAGCACGCGGAACATCTCGCGAAAGAGCTGCTCGCGCGCGCCTTCGCCGACCAGGTTCAGGACGCAGTTCGACAGGATCACGTCGACCGACTCGTCGGCGACGAGCGGTGTCGTCGTGCGCAGCCTCGACTGGAGCTCGTCGAGCTCCACCAAATCGTCGGCGGAGCGCACCGGGTGGCGTGCGAGCCAGTCGTCGATCGCGTCGAGCGACAGCGCGAGGTCCTGGATCCGTGCGCGATGGAACTCGACCACGTCGTAGCCGAGCTTGCGGGCCATCTCGCGCTGGTAGCGGCGCGCGAGGGCGAGCATCTCCTGGTTCACGTCGACGCCGATGACGCGGCCGCGACGCCCGACGATCTGCGCCGCGATGTAGCAGATCTTGCCGCCGCCGCTGCCGAGGTCGAGCACCACCTCGCCCTCCTGGACGTGGAGCGAGGGATCGCCGCAGCCGTAGTCCTTGTCGCGGATCTCCTGCGGGATCGTCTCGAGGTAGCGCGGGTCGTAGCCGACTGGGCAGCACAGCGCGCTCTCGCGGGCGCGCGCCGCGGCCTCGTAGCGCGCGCGCACTGCTGCTTCCGGATCGATCGTCACCGCCGTCGTCGACATCGCGTCACCTCGCTGGTTGCTGGCCGTCATGCCGGCGGCGCGACGCCGGTGCAAGCCGCCCGGCGTGCGGACCGGGTCATGCGATCGGTGCACCCAGCGAAGCGGACGCGGGCTTCTCCTCGCCGCCCGTCGCGGGGCGCCACAGCTCCTGCCAGCGCTCGTACACGAGCTCGGTGATGAGGCGCGCGCCGCGCTGGTAGGTGAAGTACGCCCACGCCCACTCGAACATGACGAGGATCCGGTTGCGAAAGCCGATCAGGAAGAAGACGTGGATGCCGAGCCACGCGAGCCAGGCGACGAAGCCCTCGAGGCGCGTGCCGCCGATCTCCGCGACCGCCTTCGCGCGTCCGATCGTCGCGAGCGAGCCCTTGTCGACGTAGCGGAACTCGCGCGTCGGCTGGCGCGCGAGCAGCCGCAGGACGTTGCGCGCCGCGTGCTCCCCCTCCTGCATCGCGGCCGGCGCGACGCCCGGCACGAGCTTGCCGTCCTGCTCGAACGCGACCACGTCGCCGACGACGAACACCTCGGGATGGCGCGGCACCGACAGGTCGCGCTCGACCGTCACGCGGCCCCCGCGGTCGAGCGGCAGGCCGAGCGACTGCACGAGCGGCGACGCCTTGACGCCCGCGGCCCAGAGCACGGTGCGCGCCCGGATCAGGTGCTCGCCGACGCGGACGCCCTCGGGCTCGATGTCCGTCACCATGGTGCTCGTCCGCACCTCGACGCCGATCGACTCGAGCTGCCGCTGCGCGCTCGCCGAGCTGTCCTCGCGGTACGTCGGCAGCACCCGCGGACCGCCCTCGAGCAGCAGCACGCGCGCCTGGCGCGGATCGAAGCGGCGGAAGTCGCTCGCGAGGGTGTAGCGGGCGATCTCGGTCAGCGCGCCGGCGAGCTCGACCCCGGTCGGCCCCGCGCCGATCACGACGAAGGTCAGCCACTCCGCGCGCCGCGCGGCGTCGCCCTCGCGCTCGGCGGCCTCGAACGCCATCAGCACGCGGCCGCGGATCTGGATCGCCTCGTCGAGCGACTTGAGGCTCGGCGCGTGCGCCGCCCACTCGGGGTGGCCGAAGTAGTTGTCGGTCGCTCCCGGGGCGAGGATCAGGTAGTCGTACGCGAGCTCGCCGTCGGCGAGCAGCACGCGCTTGCCGGCGAGGTCGACGCCGAGCACCTCGGCCAGCAGCACCGTGGTGTTGCGCTGGCGGCGCAGGATGCGCCGGATCGGGACGGCGATGTCGCTCGGGTTCAGCCCGGCGCTCGCGACCTGGTAGAGGAGCGGCTGGAACAGGTGGTGGTTGCGCCGGTCGAGGACCGTGACCCGCGCCTCCGCCCGCCGGAGCTGCTGCGCCGCGCGCAGCCCGCCGAAGCCGGCGCCGACGACGACCACGTGCGGCAGCACCGGGTCGGCACCGCCGTCGCCGGGCGGGGGAACACGACCGTCGCCCTGCATGCAAGACCGCTATCACGCGTGCCCCGCTTGTCGAACGGGGTCCGGCGCGCTAGCTCCGGGGCATGCCCGGCGAGCTCAGCGTACGCGACCTCAAGGCCCGCCTCGATGCGGGCGACGTCCCCGTCGTGCTCGACGTCCGCGAGCCCGAGGAGGTGGCGCTCGCGCGCCTGCCCGGGGCATTGCACATCCCGATGCAGGACGTCCCGGCACGCCTCGGCGAGCTCGACCGCGAGCAGGAGATCGTCGTCGTCTGCCACCACGGCATGCGCAGCGCGCACGTCGCGGGCTTCCTCGAGCAGCAGGGCTTCCCGAGGGTGCGCAACCTCGCGGGCGGCATCGACGCCTGGTCGCTGTTCGTCGACCCGAGCGTGCCGCGCTACTGAGCGGACGCCCTCGCACGATGGTCGTGCCCGAGACGCCGCCCGGGCGCCCCCGCGCCCTGACGATCGACGGGCTGCGCCTGAACGTCCTCGAGCACGGCGGCGACGACCGGCACGGCGCGCGGCGGCCGCTTCTTCTCCTGCACGGCGGCATGGCGCACGCGCGCTGGTGGGACCTCGTCGCGCCGGCGCTGGCCGCCCACTGCCGCCCGTTCGCCCTCGACCGGCGCGGGCACGGCGACAGCGACTGGACCGCGCCCGAGCGCTACGGCTGGGAGCGCGACCTGCTCGACGTCGAGCAGGCGATGCGCGCGCTGTCGCCGGATCCGTGGACGGTGCTCGGGCACTCGCAGGGCGGGCTCCTGGCGGTGCACCTCGCGACCCGCGGCAACGTCGCGCTCGAGCGCGTCGTGCTGCTCGACGTGCCGCTCGACCCGACGAGCCCGCGGCTCGTGCGGGCCGGGCGCGCGCTGAACCGCATCCCACAGATCCGCTATGAGACGCTCGAGCACGCCGTGCGCCGCTTCCAGCCCTACCCTGCGCCGCATCGCGTCCCGGACGACGTACGCCTCTACCTCGCGCGGCACAGCTTCAAGCCGACCCCGGACGGCGGCTGGACGTCGAAGTTCCACTGGAAGATGTACCGGCGCGAGCGCCGCGGACCGAGCCCGCTGACGGATTTCGGCGAGCGCCTGCGCCGCGTGCCCGTGCCGACGCTCAGCGTGCGCGGCGAGCACTCGAGCATTCTGTCGCGCGACGAGCACGCGGAGATGGTCGCGCGTCTCGAGCGCGGCGTGGGAGTCGAGATCGCGGGCGCGACGCACAGCCTGCACGCCGAGCAGCCGGACGCGGTGGCGCGCAGCATCGCGCAGTTTCTCGCGCACGACGGCCGTTGACGCCGCGGCTCCCCGCGCGCACGGCGTCGTGCTAGGCCTGACGGCCATGGCGCTCGCGGAGAAGCTCGAGAGCTACCTTTCCGGCAAGCTCGGCACGCAGGTGCGCGTCACGAGCCTCGCGCGCAAGAGCGGCGGTGCGTCACGCGAGACCTACCTGTTCGACGCGGCGTGGCAGGAGGACGGCCGCGGCGTGCAGCGCGGCTACGTCCTGCGTCGCGATCCGGTGGCGAGCGTCCTCGAGTCGGACCGTACGCTCGAGTACCGGGTCCTCGAGGGCGCGGCGGCGCTCGGCATCCCGGTGCCGAAGGTGTGCTGGCTCGAGCTCTCCACGGAGCCGCTCGAGCGCCCGTTCTTCGTCATGGAGCGCGTCGACGGCACGCCGACGCCGCCGTCCTTCCCGCCCGCCTACCCCGCCGAGATGCGCGCGCGCACGGCCTCCGACTTCGTCTCGATCCTGGCGCGGATCCACGCCGCCGACTGGCGCCGCCTCGAGCTCGACGTGCTCGACGACCCCGGTCCCGGCACGGAGGCGGCGCGGCGCGCGGTGACGCACTGGCGGCGCGTGTTCGAGCAGGACCGCGTCGAGGCGCAGCCGGTGCTCGAGCGCGGCTTCGCCTGGCTCGAGCGCAACCTGCCGGCGACGGAGCACACGACGCTCGTCCACGGCGACTACCGCAGCGGCAACTACCTGCACCTGCCGGACGGCCGCATCACCGCGATGCTCGACTGGGAGATGGCGCACCTCGGCGACCCGCACGAGGACCTCGGCTGGGCGACGATGCCCTACTGGTCGTCGGCAGGACGCGCCGGCGGGCTCGAGGAGACGGACGAGATGCTCGCGCGCTACGAGCGCGCATCCGGGACGAAGGTCGACCGCGAGCGCGTGCACTTCTACCAGGTGCTCGGCACCGTCAAGATGGCCGTGATCTCGCTGACCGGCGTGCGGAGCCTCTGCGAGGGCCGCAGCGCCGACCCCACGCTGGCCGTCGTCGGGCTGCTGCTCGGGCGCCTGTCGGTCGAGCTGCTGCGCCTGCTCGGCGTCGGCCCCGCGGGAGGAGACACGTGACGCGGCCCGACATCGACGACATCCTGAGCGGCGTGCAGCGCCTGCTGATGAACGACCTCGCGCCCGCCCTCGCCGAGCAGCCGTTCCTCGCCGAGCAGGCGATGTACGCGAGCCTGGTGCTCGAGTACTGCAAGAAGGCCTGGCCGCGCGCGCACGTGACGCTCGCCGAGGAGCACGCCGACCTGCGCGCGACGCTCGACGCCGTCGGCCGCGCGCTGCGCGAGGACGCCGACGCGCACGAGCGCTGCGGCACGATCGGGCGCGCGCTCGACGAGACGCGCTGCGAGGTCGCGTCGACGGCGCTCGACGTCGTCGCCGCGTACAACCGGACGCTGCGCGCCGAGGTGAGCCGCATCGTGACGTGGCTCGAGGGACGACCTGCGTCCACTCCCGCGACGCTCGCCGCTCGCGCCGCGACCGACGCGTACCTCGGGCGCCTCGCCGACCGCCAGCATCGCGAGCTACAAACCCTGGGGATCTCCTGGTAGGCGCCGCGCCCGCCGGCGCGCGAGGTACGTCATGCCCGAGTTCAAGACCGTCCGCTTCGAGCTCGAGGGTCGCGTCGCGACGATCACGCTGAATCGCCCCGACCGCCTGAACGCTTTGAACCAGCAGATGAAGGAGGACCTGCGCGCCGCGTGGACCGTGGTCAGGGACGACCCCGACGTCTGGTGCGCGATCGTCACCGGCGAGGGCCGCGCGTTCTCGAGCGGCGCCGACGTCGAGACGCTCGACACGCGCGGCTTCAAGAAGCCCGACCGCTGGTGGGAGCTCGCGATGATCGAGACCATCCGCTCGATGCCGACGCCACGTCGCATGAACGTCATGAAGCCCGTGATCGCGGCGGTGAACGGGCTTGTGAACGGCGTCACGCTCGATCTCGTCACCGAGGCCGACATCCCGATCGCGTCCGAGCGGGCCCAGTTCCTGGACTCCCACGTCTCGCTCGGCTTCGTGTCGTCGCACGAGATGGTCAACATGGCGCGCCGCGTGCCGGTGGCCGTCGCCCTGCGCATGGCGCTGCTCGGCGCGAAGGAGCGCATGAGCGCGGAGCGGGCGCTGCAGGCTGGGCTCGTCACCGAGGTCGTGCCGCACGACCGCTTGATGCCGCGCGCGCGCGAGCTCGCGGCGCTCGTCTGCGAGAACGCGCCGCTCGCCGTCTGGGGCACGAAGATGGCGATCCTGCGGGGCCTCGGGCTGCCGATCGAGCAGGCCGAGGAGATCGCGGCCGCCTACCTCGAGGTGGTCGAGCAGAGCGAGGACCACGCCGAGGGACCACGCGCCTTCATGGAGAAGCGGAAGCCTTCGTGGAAGGCGCGCTGAGGCGCGCCTCGGCGACGGCGGCGCGCACGCGCTCGGCCGAGACGTCGCCGCCGAGGACCCGGCCCTGCCCGGGACCGTCGATCAGGAAGGTGGGCGGCTCGACGAGACCCAGGCGCTCGGCGGCCGCGCTCTCCTCGGCGATCGCGCCCAGCGTCGCCGGGTCGTCGAGGCAGGCGACGAACGCCGGCTC
>JBFMAS010000089.1:0-7752 GCA_040755575.1 Thermodesulfobacteriota bacterium | reverse complement strand
GTGGCGGCGTGCCTCGCGGTCGAGCGGGCGGGTCTCCTGACGCTGCTCCTCGCCGCGCGCTGACGCCCGGCCGCGGTCGCCGCGCGCCGGGGCTGGGGATCGGCTGCGGACGCGGCTAAGGTGGCCGTGGACGCAGGAGGATCCCATGCCGCAGACGCGCGCCACGGCGAGCGCCAATCCGGGCGATCGCGCCACCGAGATCCTGGGACACGCCGCGCACCCGCTCGACGCGCTCTTCCAGCCGCGCTCGGTCGCGGTGGTCGGCGCCAGCGAAGCGTCCGGCAAGGTCGGGCGGACGCTGCTCGCGAACCTGATCCGGAGCCCGTTCGGCGGGACGGTGTTCCCGGTCAACCCGACCCGGGCGAGCGTGCTCGGCGTCAAGGCCTACCCGAACCTCGCCGAGGTGCCCGACCCGGTCGAGCTCGCGGTGATCGTCACGCCGGCCGACACAGTGCCCGGGATCATCGAGGAGTGCGTCGCGCTCGGCGTGCGCGGCGCGATCATCATCTCGGCGGGCTTCAAGGAGACCGGTCCCACGGGTGCCGCTCTCGAAGCGCGGATCCTCGAGACCGCGCGGCGCGGCCGCCTGCGCATCGTCGGGCCGAACTGCCTCGGCGTGATGAACCCGGTGAACGGCTTCAACGCGACGTTCGCGGCCGGCATCGCGCGCGCGGGCAGCGTCGGCTTCGTCAGTCAGTCGGGCGCGCTGATCACGGCAGTGCTCGACTGGGCGGAGCGCGAGCAGACCGGCTTCAGCACGGTGGTCTCGCTGGGCTCGATGCTCGACGTCGGCTGGGGCGACGTCATCTACTACCTGGGCGACGACCCGCGCACGAAGAGCATCGTCATCTACATGGAGACGATCGGCGACGCGCGCGCGTTCCTGTCGGCGGCGCGCGAGGTCGCGCTGACCAAGCCGATCATCGTCATCAAGCCCGGGCGCACCGCCGCGGCGGCGCGCGCCGCCGCCTCGCACACCGGCTCGCTCGCCGGCAGCGACGACGTGCTCGACGCCGCGTTCCGGCGCGCCGGCGTGCTGCGCGTCGACAGCATCGCGCAGCTCTTCGGCATGGCCGAGGTGCTCGGGCAGCAGCCGCGGCCGAAGGGCAAGCGGCTCACCATCGTCACCAACGCGGGCGGGCCGGGCGTGCTCGCGACCGACGCGCTGATCGAGGGCGGCGGCGAGCTCGCGCCCTTGCCCGAGGAGACGATGGCGGCGCTCGACGCGCTGCTGCCCGCGGCCTGGAGCCACGGCAACCCGATCGACATCCTGGGCGACGCGCCGCCGCGGCTCTATCGCTCGGCAGTCGACGTCGCCGCCGCCAACCCGGCGAGCGACGGCCTGCTCGTCATCCTGACGCCGCAGGACATGACCGACCCGACGGGCAGCGCGGCGCAGCTCAGCGCGCTCGCGCACGGCACGGGCGGCCCGGTGCTGGCGAGCTGGATGGGCGGCCCGAGCGTCGAGGCGGGGACGCAGATCCTGCAGAAGGCAGGCATCCCGGTCTACGAGTACCCCGACGTCGCGGTGCAGATGTTCAACTTTCTGTGGCGCTACTCGGAGAGCCTGCGCGCCCTGTACGAGACGCCGGCGCTCACCGGCGGCCGGGCCGCGGAGCGCGAGCGCGCCGCCGCGGTCGTCGAGCGGGCGCGCGCCGAGCGGCGCACGATCCTGAGCGAGGACGAGTCGAAGGAGGTGCTCGCCGCCTACGGCATCCCGGTGACCGAGACGCACGTCGCCGCCGCCGAGGACGACGCGGTGCGCGCGGCGGACGCGATCGGCTACCCGGTGGTGGTGAAGCTCCTGAGCCACACGATCACGCACAAGACCGACGTCGGCGGCGTCAAACTCAATCTCCAGGACGCAGAGGCCGTGCGCGAGGCATATCGCGCGATTCGCTCGTCGGTGGCGAAGGCCAAGGGCGAGCAGCACTTCGAGGGCGTCACCGTCCAGCCGATGATCAACTACACGGGCTACGAGCTCATCATCGGCTCGAGCATCGACCCGCAGTTCGGGCCGGTGCTGCTGTTCGGCATGGGCGGCACCCTGGTCGAGGTGCTGCGCGACCGCTCGCTCGGCCTGCCGCCGCTCACGACGACGCTCGCGCGGCGGATGATCGAGCGTACGCTGATCTTCAAGGCGCTGCGCGGCGTGCGCGGGCGCGATCCCGTCGACCTCGGGGCGCTCGAGCAGCTCCTCGTCCGCTTCAGCGAGCTCGTCGTCGAGCACCCGTGGATCGCGGAGATCGACATCAACCCGCTGCTCGCCTCCTCGCAGCGCCTGATCACGCTCGACGCTCGCGTCGTGCTCCACCCGCCCGACACCGACCCGGCGTCGCTGCCGCGGCCGGCGATCCGGCCGTACCCGATGCAGTACGTCGACCGGTGGCGCTCGCCGGCCGGCACGACCTTCACCGTCCGGCCGATCCATCCCGCGGACGAGCCGCTGGTCGTGCGCTTCCACCAGCAGCTCTCCGAGGAGACCGTCTACTCGCGTTACTTCCAGCACCTGAAGCTGAGCCAGCGCACGGCGCACGAGCGCCTGACCCGCATCTGCTTCATCGATTACGACCGCGAGATGGCGCTCGTCGCCGAGCAACGCGATCCCGCGACGGGCGAGCCGGAGATCGCGGGCATCGGCCGGCTGTCGAAGGCGCGCGGCGTCGCGGAGGCCGAGTTCGCGATCCTGATCGCCGACCGCTGGCAGCGCCACGGTCTCGGCACCGAGCTCTTGCGCCGCCTGGTCGCGGTCGGGCGCGCGGAGGGCATCGAGCGCATCTGGGCCGAGATGCTGGCGAGCAACGCCGGCATGCGCCGCACGAGCCAGCGCGCCGGCTTCCGCCTGCGCATCTCGCCCGACGACCCGACCCTGGTGCTCGCCGAGATGGACCTGCGTGGAGGTGCTTGACGGGCGGCCGCGTCGCCGCCCGTCGCGTCAGCGCGGGCTCTCCTTCAGCTCCTGCGTGTTCGAACGCCGCCGCGCGCTCGGGCGTCGTGGTCGCCTCGAGCCGGCGGAACACGTCGAGGGCCTCTCGCGCTCGTCCGTGGCGCAGCAGGTTCCACGCGTGCTCGAGGTCGACGATGTGCCCGAAGTCGCCGTCCGGGTGGCGGCGGCGCAGCTCCTCGAGCGCGCCCTGCGTCGCCTCGAAGCGGCCCTGCTCGAGCAGGCTGCGCGCGGCCAGGTACTGGTAGATGTCGCGGAAGCCCGGGTCGCCCGCGTCGGCGAGCGACTGGAAGGTCGCGGGCATGTCCTCGTCGCCGTCCGCGTAGCGGTCGAGGTTCTGCGCGAGGCGCTGGTAGGCCGGCACCGCGTCCTTGACCGACGCGAACATGCGTCCGAACGCGCGCACCGTCTCGACCGGCTCGCCGTGCGTCCAGTGGATGCGCGCGACGAGCGCGTGCGCGAGCGGGACGAGGTCGCTGTCCGGCTGCTCGCGCGTCATCGCCTCGAACGACGCCTGCGCGCGCGCGAGGTCGCCGTCCTCCATCTGCTGCAATCCCTCTCGCAGCCGCGGCGCGCGCTCGCCGAGGTACGCGCCGTGGTGGCGCAGCAGCGCGTCGAGCGCGGCGAGCGCTGCCGTGCCGTCGCCGCTGCGGAGCCGGCTGCGGGTGAGGTTCCACTGCGCGTCGCCGGCGTGTGGACCCTGCGGGTCCTGCACGACGACCCAGGCGAAGGCCTCCGCCGCGTCCTCGTAGCGGCCGTCGGCGAACGCTGCCTTCGCGCCCTCGTAGCGCTGCGTGATCCGCTCGGCGCTCGCCCGCTCGCCGGCCGGCGCCGGCGCGCTCGGTGCGTCGCCGACCTCGATCGGCGCGGTGAGGAACCGGCGCGTCTCCGCGACGGGCAGCTTGCGCAGCGTCCCCCACAGCACCCCCGCGCCGACGGCGATGCCGAGCGCGCCGAGCGCGAGCGCGGTCCTCGCTCGTCGCGTCACGGCGTCCACTGCCACGGGTTGCTGTTCGGGTCGGCGGGATCGCTGCCCGTCGACACCTCGAAGCGGTCGGGCCAGGTGTCGCGGTCGCGGTCGATGCCGAGCCGCACGCCCGAGCCGGGCGGCACCCCGGTGTAGGTCAAGACGTCGCTGCCCGCGATCCCGCCGCGCAGCGTGGCCTCGCTGATGCTGCCCTCGGCGACGCTGTCCGGGTCGAACACGTTGGTCGCCCGGTTGTAGGTCCAGCCCTTGGCGACGCCGCCCGACACGCCCTTCACGACGAGGTCGCTCTTGCTCGCCTCGGCCTGCGCGATCAGCGTGTTGATCGTCGAGGTGACCCCGGCGTCGCTCTTGTTGGCCGCCGTCACCGTCACCTGGCGCCCGATCGCCGGCGCGGACTCGGTGGGGAAGGCGAGCATGAAGGCGAACAGATCGCGCTCCTGCTGCGCGGTCGAGGTGAACACCGAGGCGGCGAGGAACTCGGTCAGGCTCACCGCTCCGTCGTGGATGAAGCCGAAGCCCTTCCTCTGGTTGCCGGTACCGATGTTGGTCGCGTCGCCGCTCAGCAGGCCGGGGCGGATCACGTCGAAGCCGACCTTCTCGTACATGTTGCGCAGGTGCGGGATCTTGAAGTCCTGGCTCTCGCCCTCGAGCTGGCCGTTGAACAGGTTGGTCGTCGTCCCGGTCGGCAGCGCGTGGCAGAGGTTGCAGGTGAAGGCGCCGCCGTCGAGGTTGTTATTGACGAACAGCGACTGGCCCGTGTTGGGGTTGCCGGTCGAGGTGGCGCCGCCGCCGGTCTGCAGCGGCACCGTGATCGAGGCCGGCATCGTGTCGTCGAGGTTGCGGAACGGGTTCGGCGGGAAGCGCACCGTCATGATGAAGTCGGTGTAGAGCTCCATGTCGACGCTCGTCAGGCCCTCGCAGCCCTCGCCCGGCGGGCACTGCGAGTTGTCGTTGCACGCCTGGCCCGAGATGCTGCACGTGCCGCTCATCCCCATCAGCTCGACGAACGCCGGGTTGAACGCCTGGAAGTTTTGCCGGTCGCCGCGCCAGTGGAACGGCTCGAGGCTCGCGAGGCCGCGCAGCGTCTGCGTCGTCATCGGACCCTTCTGCGGGTCGAAGCCCGCCGTCGACGGTCCGAGCGGGGCGAAGGTCACCCACGGCGCGTCCTCGTAGGCGACGAACTCGCCGGTCGGGTCGCCCAGCTCCCAGGCGACGTTGTCCAGGTTGCCGAACACGTGGCACGTCGCGCACGCGGCGTCGCCGTGGCCCGACGTGATCTGCGCCTCGTAGAGGAACTTGCGCCCGTCCTTGATCACGTCCGGGCTCGGGTCGAATGCGGCCGGTCCCGCCACGCCGACGAGGTCGACCTCCGCGTTCGCCGCGGTGTCGACGATCGAGATGGTGTTGTCGAAGCGGTTCAGGACGTAGAGCCGCGCCGCCGCTTCGTTGAGCGCGACGCCGCTCGGCCCGCCGCCGACGTCGATGCGCGCGGTCACCGCGCCGCCGCCGTCGAGCACCGCGACCTTGCTCGACCCGAATGCCGTCAAGTAGAAACGCGAGCCGTCGGCCGAGAACGCCCCGTCACCCGGCTGCGACAGGCTCTGGGCGACCTCCGCGGGCGGGCCCGGCGTCACGGCGTAGTTGATGTGCGGGTTCAGGTCGACGATGGCGCTCACCGCGCCCGACGCCGCGTTGACCTTGGTGACGCGCGTCTCGACCAGCTGGCCGCGCAGGTTGGGCTCGAAGCGCACCAGGTTGCGCGCGTCCGTGTTCGCGACCCACACCTCGCCGTTGGGACGCACCGCGACGTCGTAGAGGATCGTCCCGACGCCGCTCGCGGTGCGGACGACGCTCGGGGTGCCGGCGTCGGCGTCGATCACGAACACGTCGCTGTCGGGCAGGACGAAGTCGACCGCCGCGCTCCAGTCCGTCCCCACCTCGTCCTCCCAGCGGTCGCTTCCCGGGTCGAACTGCACGATGAGGCCGACCTCGGGCGCGGGTCCGAGGCCCGGGTCGCGCGCCGGGCTCGGCGCCGGCGGTCCGCCGAACGCGGTCACCAGGTCCTCGAACAGCGCCGTCGTCTTGTTGCCCGACTCGAGCACGACCGCGTACACCTCCGTCCCGGCCGGGTTGACCGCGAGCGCGCGCGGGTCGTCGCCGAACAGCGCGAGCGACGCGATCTGCGCGCGCGTGCTCGCGTCGTAGACCTTGACGCGGTCCTGGTTGCCGGCGAGCGTGACGAACGCGCGGCCGCTCGCGAACGCGACGTCGGTCGGCTCGTCGCCGACCGCGATCGTCGCGACGAGCTTCCTCGCCGTCGTGTCGACCACGGACACCGTGTCGGACAGGTGATTGACGACCCAGGCCTCGCTCGTTCCGGGCCGCAGCGCGACGCTCACCGGGTCGAGCCCGACCGGCACGTCGCCGGCGAAGGTCAGCGCGCCGCCGACCGCGACGTCGAAGATCGACAGCCGGCCCTCCGGCGTGTTGACGGCGCAGAGCCGCGTCCCCGAGGCGGACAGCGCGAGCGGGTGGACGTGCGCCGCCTCGTAGTTGGTGAAGTCGACGTCGGCCGGCATCTCGACCGAGACCTGGCGCGTCGCGGGCGTCGGGTCGGCGCCGAAGAAGTCGCGCTCGGCGGTGACGAGGTTGCCGCCGTCGGTGCCCGACGCGTCGAGGGCGTGCGCGGTGGCCGCCGTCAAGCGCACGGTGAACTCGCCCGCCGCCTCGAAGGTCGCCGGCGCCGGCGAACCCGTCGCCGGAGCGGCGCCGCCGTCGAAGTTCCAGCGCAGCTCGGTGCCGGTGCCGCTGCCCGAGTAGCTGGTCGAGCCGCCGGCGACGAGCGACGTGGCGCCGCCGGACCAGGTGGATGTGGATCGGGTGCGCGTCCTCGGTGAAGTTGTGGATCTCCCACACCTCGACGTCACCCGGATCGGCCACGCTCTCGGTCGTCGGCGCGTCCCAGGGCAGGGGCGTGCCCGTGCCGTCGGCGGCGACCGTGCCGAGCAGCGCCTCGACGGGCCCGAAGGGGAACGAGCCCGGCGTCCCGGCCGGGACCTCGAAGACGCGGACGACGTTGCCCTCGCCGTCGACCTCGTCGAGGACGAAGACGCTTTCGGAGTCCGCCTCGTTGAGCGACACCCGGCGCGTCGCCACCGCGTCGCCGAGCCGCGGCAGCCTCGGCAGCGCGAGCAGCTCGGGCGGCGTCGTCCGGTCGCGGCCCGCGGCGTCCTGCAGACGGAGCTGCATGACCTGGCCGGTCGTGCCCGCGTGCGCCGGCTCGAAGTCGACCCCCGGCACCCCGCCGCCGAACGGCTTGTCGGGTCCGACGTTGACGAGATAGAGGCCCGCGCCGGGCGGCACGGTCACGGCGCCGAAGTCGACGATGACGTCCGCACGCTCCGCCGGGCCGAGCAGCAGCTCGTCGAGCTGCACCGGTGCGGCGAGGAAGCCCTGCTCGGCGCCGATCTGCCAGAAGGCGCCGCCGATCTGGCTCCAGGTCGCGCGGTCGTCGGGATCGCTCGCCGTGACGAGACGGAGGATGAGGAAGCGCGAATCCGCGCCGTTCAGGAAGCGCAGCCGGTAGCGACGCCGCTCGACGTCGAGGTACGGCCAGGTGCGCCCGTTCACCACGATCGTGTTGCCGAAGAACTCGGGGTTCCAGATCGGCGAGACGTCGCTCGGCGCCCCGGAGAGCGAGCTCTCGGGGATGAACGGGATCTGCAGCTGGCCCACGTCGAGGCCTTCGAAGAACGCCCGGTTGTCCGGGTAGAAGAGGGCGCCGTCGGCGTCGAACGAGCGGTCCTGGATGGCGAGCGGG
>JBFMAS010000088.1:0-2423 GCA_040755575.1 Thermodesulfobacteriota bacterium | reverse complement strand
CGCGGGTGGCACCGGGCGTCGTGCTCGGCTCCGGTGAAGGCGCCGTGCCGGCAGACGGCGGGGCGGCGCCGCCGCCGCGGCCGGCCTCGCCGCTCATCGCCTCGAAGCGCGCGGCGAGCCCGCTGAAGCGGGACTCGAGCTTCGCGAGCGCGTCGTTCGCCTCGTCGAGCCGCTCGCGCAGCCACTGGCGGTCCTGGTCGACGTTCTTCAAGGCCGCCTCGAGCTCCCGCACGCGCGGGCTCGACACGACCAGGTAGTCGCCCCCGCCCGCGGTGATGAGGAAGGCGGCCGTGCCGCCGATGCCGAGGAGCAGGCCGAGCAGGAGGCCGATGATGAATCGCGTCATGAAGGGTCCCTCTTGGCGGCGGCCGGCTGGTCGCGCAGCTCGAGGACGAGCTGGCTCGCGCCCGCGGTGAATCCCTGCGCCTCGAGCGCCGAGCGGACCTCGGCCGCGGGCAGGGAGGTGTCGATGGCGACGCAGCCGCGCCGCCGGGCGCGCGCGACGGCGCAGGCGACGAGCGCCGCCGTGTCGCGGCGCGCCTGCTCGGCGCCGGCGTCGCCCCAGGCGTGCACGGCGTCGATCGTCGCCGTGAGCCCGCCGTGGGCGAGGCTGCGACGGTAGACCACGGCGACCACGCCGCGCACCTCGGCCGCGCGGTCGAGGACGTAGAGGTCGGCGGCGAGCGTCTTGGTGAGCCGGCGCAGGGCGCGCAAACGCCCCTCCGGCGGGCCGCCGACGACGGGCAGCAGCGCCGCGATGTCCTCGCGACGCGCGCGCCGGATCCGCTCCGCGCGGCGCGGCTGCCCCTCCGCTTGCATGGCCGGCTCGTCTACCACACGCGTTCCCGTTGTCGTAGAACGGGACACGGCGCTTGAAGAGGCGACCCGTCGCGGACGTCCATGCGGATGACGAAGCGATGCCGCGTCGCGCTCACGAAGCGCGCGCATCGGTCCGAAGAGAGGGCGAGGAGACGGGCGTGAACCGCGGCCGGACCGCGCGCGGGTCTCGGTTGACTTAGAGATACCCGGGTCCGTATCGTGTTGCGACCCGGCGAGGCGGTCGACGGCGCGCGCTCGATCCCGCGGCCCACGTCGCGGGCAAGAGGGATGGCGGAATCCATGGCCAAGCAAGAGAAGTCCACGGTCAAACCGAAGATCACCATCATCCCTGGGCGCGGCGTGGCCCAGACGATCAACTACCTGCTCGAGGACCGCGACGATCTCGAATGGCTGGTCGCCGTCGGACGCAACAAGAACGGCGAGATCTTCTTCTACGATACCGGCGGCGACATCGTGGAGGACCTCGGCACCCTCGACTACCTGAAGCAGCGCATCATCCGGGCCCACTTCGGCGACGAGCCGGAGTGACCGGGATCCTCGCTACTCGGGCACCGGGTCCGGGCAGAGCGCCAGGACCTGGCCGTCCTGCTCGACCAGCGGCACCGCGAACAGCGCCTTGCCGCAGGCCGGGCCGATGACGCACTCGCCGCCGTCGGGCTCATAGAGCGCGCCGTGGGTCGGGCAGACCAGGTAGTCGCCCGCCTCGTCGAAGAACTGGTTCTCGACCCAGTCGAGGGTCATCGGGATGTGCCGGCAGCGGTTGACGAACGCGCGCAGCCGCCCCTGCCAGTTGACGACGAAGCACTCGAGCTCCCGCCCGGCGCAGCGGAGCACGAACTTCTTCGATCGCCCCGGCGCGAGCTCGCCGGTACGCAGGATGGGAACGCCGTCCGGGCCGGCCGATCCGCGGGCGTCGCAGCTCACGCCCCACCTGTCTAGCGGAGCCCCGGGCGGGCTGCCACGCGCGGCCGCCCCTCGTCGAGCTACGGCCGTGCCGCCTCGCGCAGCGCGGCCAGCAGCCCGGCGAGCGAGGTCGCTTCCAGCACGAGGTCCGCCGACGGCGCGTACGCCGCGAGCGCGCTGTCGCCGGTGTCCCAGCGCTCGCGTGGCTCGGGCACGGCCCACACCACCGCACGCGCGCGCGACGCGAGCCGGCGCAGCACGTCGGCGCGTGCCGGGCGCCGGTTGTTGCGCGCGTCGCCCAGGATCAGCAGGACCGTGCGCCGGTCGATGACGCTTGCAGCCCGGGCCTCGAGGTCGGCGAGCGCCGCGCCGTGATCCGACCAGGCGTGGTAGTCGAGCTCGCCCTCCGGGCGCACGTGGCCGTCGACGAAGTCGATCGGCACGAGACGATCGACGAACGCGAACCGGGTCACGCGCGCGAACGCGCTCTCCGCGCCGGCCAGGATGGTGAGCAGCAGGTCGCTCGCGCGCGCGACCGAGCCCGAGACGTCGCACAGCACGACCAGGTCGGGCTTGCCGGGACGGCGGCCGCGGTGCTGCAGCTCGATCAGCGACCCGCCGCGCGCGACGGCGTGGCGGATCGTGCGCCGGATGTCGACGTGGCCGCGGCGCCGGCGGCG
>JBFMAS010000087.1:0-7940 GCA_040755575.1 Thermodesulfobacteriota bacterium | reverse complement strand
GGCTCATCCGGGACAACGGCGGACGGCGCCGCGGGTGTAATTTCCGCCGTGCTCTGGCATCCTAGCGGCGTGTCGCACCCGATGGTCGATTCGCCCGACAGGCGCCGCGTGCTGCGCGGCCTCCTCGCCGGCGCCGCCGCGCTGATCGGCTGCTCTCGCGGCCACGCGGGCGACAGCGCGGCTGCCGACGTGCCGGAGCTCGACTGCCCGCACGAGGCCTGGCGCAAGACGCTGCGCCCCGAGCAGTACGCGGTGCTGTTCGAGGAAGGCACCGAGCGGCCCTTCTCGAGCCCGCTCGAGAAGGAGAAGCGGGCCGGGACCTACGTCTGCGCCGCGTGCGCGCTGCCGCTCTTCGAGTCGAAGACCAAGTTCGACAGCGGCACGGGCTGGCCGAGCTTCTGGGCGCCGATCCCGGGGCGCCTAGGCACGAGCACCGACTTCAAGCTCATCTACCCGCGCACCGAGTACCACTGCGCTCGTTGCGGCGGACACCAGGGCCACGTGTTCGACGACGGCCCGAAGCCGACCGGCAAGCGCTACTGCAACAACGGCGTCGCGCTGGCGTTCGTCCCCGACGGAGAGCCGCTGCCCGAGCTGCGCGCCTGCCCCGGCTGAAGCGCGCCGCAGCGGCGCGACGTCGCGCGTCCCGCGCGTCGCGGGGCGGCGCCTGCATGGTGCGCGTCGGCGAGCTGGGATATCCGTCGTAGCGTGGAGCCCACGCCCGACCTGATGCCGCTCGTCAGCGTGGCGCTCGGGATCGGGCTCGCCGCGGCGTGCGGGCTGCGCGTCTTCCTGCCGCTGCTCGTGGTCGGCGTCGCGGCGCGACACGGGTACCTGACGCTCGGCGAGGGCTTCGGCTGGCTCGCGAGCGATGCCGCGCTGGTCGCCCTCGGCACGGCGACGGTGATCGAGGTGGTCGCGTACCACGTGCCGTTCCTCGACCATCTGCTCGACGTGCTCGCGACGCCGAGCGCCGTCGTCGCGGGCACCGTCGCGACGGCGTCCGTCCTGACGGACGTGCCGCCCGTCGTTGCGAGCCTCGAGCTGTTCGGCGCGCTCGGGACGGTGGTGCTGGTCATCGCGCTGCCGTTCGTCGGCATCGCGCTCGTCGCCGTGCTCCTGGCGGGCGCGTTCGCCGTCGTCGCGCGCTCGTGGCGGCGGCGGGCGCTGCGCGCAACGGAGGCCGATGGCCGCTGAGCGCACGCGCGGGCGTCGGCGACGCACGCGCAGGCAAGGCGAGCCATGGCTCGCGCCGTGGCGCGCAGGCTACCGCGCCGCGTGGCTCGGACGGGACCTCGTCGCCGGCTTGACGCTCGCGGCGTTCGCGATCCCCGTCTCGCTCGCCTACTCGGACCTGGCCGGGCTGCCCCCGGTGACCGGCCTGTACGGCTACCTGTTCGGCGGTCTCGCCTATGCCGCGCTCGCGACGTCCCGTCACGTGGCGATCGGCCCGACGTCCTCGATCGCGATCCTGCTCGGCTCGAGCCTCGGCGGTCTCGCGGCCGGCGACGCCGGGGCGGTGCTCGCGCTCGCGGCGATCACGGCGGTGCTGGTCGCCGCGATCGGCGCCGTCGCCTGGGCGGTGCGCTTCGGCTACCTCGCGAGCTTCATCTCCGACACGGTGCTGACGGGCTTCAAGGCGGGCGCGGCGATCGTCATCGCGGGCACGCAGCTGCCGAAGCTGCTCGGCATCGAGATGCCGCCGGAGGGCCTGCCCGCCCTGCTCGTCGATCTGGCGGAGCGCATCCGGCAGACCAACCCGTACGCCGTCGCGGTCGGCGCCGCCGCCTTGCTGCTGCTCTGGATCGGCCAACGCCTGCTGCCCGCCCGGCCCGTGGCGCTCGGCGTCGTCGTCCTGTCGATCGTCGCTTCCGCCACGCTCGGCTTCGGCGCGCGCGGCGTCGACCTGGTCGGCGACCTGCCCGCCGGGCTGCCCGGGCTCGACGTGCCCACCTTCGGCGTTCGCCGGCTGCGCGAGCTCCTGCCGCTCGCGCTCGGCTGCTTCCTCCTCGCGTTCATGGAGACCATCAGCGCGGCGCGCGCGCTCGCCGAGTCGCACCGGGGCAAGGTCGACGCGAACCGCGAGCTGCTCGCGCTCGGCGCGGCGAACCTCGCCGTCGCCGTGGTCCAGGCGTACCCGGTCGCCGGCGGCATGTCGCAGTCGGCAGTGAACGAGCGCGCGGGCGCACGCTCGCCGCTGTCGCTGGTGTTCGCTGCCCTCGCGATCGCCGGCGTGCTGCAGGTCACCCACCTGGTGCGCGACCTGCCGATGCCGATCCTCGCGGCGGTCGTCCTGATCTCGGTCAAGGACATGGTCGACGTCCGCGCGCTCCGCCACCTGCGGCGGGTGAACAAGGTCGAGTTCCGCGTCGCCGTGGTGTCGCTGCTCGGCGTGCTCGTCCTCGGCATCCTCGAGGGGCTGCTCCTCGCCGCGATCTTCTCGCTCGCCATGATGCTGCGCTGGGCTGCGAACCCGCACATGGCGGTGCTCGGCCGCATCCCGGGAACCGACCGCTTCGGCGACCTCGAGCGCCACCCGGAGAACGAGACCTTCGCGGGCGTGCTGATCGTGCGCATCGAGGGCGGGCTGTTCTACTTCAACGTCGACAGCGTCAAGGACCGCCTGCTGGCGACGGTCGACGAGCGGAAGGAGCCGCTCGAGCTCCTCTTGCTCGACCTGTCCTCGTCGCCGCAGATCGACCTCGCCGGCGTCCGCATGCTGGGCGAGGTCCACGACCGCCTGCGCGACCGTGGCATCGACCTCGAGCTCGCCGAGGTCCACGCCGCGGTGCGCGAGCTGCTGCGCGCCGAGGGCATGGAGAGGCGCTTCGGCAAGATCGACCGCACGACGACCTGCGCCTCGGTCCTCGAGGAGCGGTGCGAGCCGGCACGGGCCGGCGCACGCTGAGCCGCGCCGCTCAGGCCCAGCAGACGGCGATCTGCCGCGGACCGGAGTAGGGCAGGCGGCCGTGCGCGACCGAGTGGTTGTCGATCGCGACGACGTCGCCCTGGCGCCACGGGGTGACGACCAGGTGCTTCCAGACGACGTCGCGTACGTGCTCCACGTCGGCGTCCGGGATCTCCCGGCCGTCGGCGTACGTGCAATGCATCGACTGCTCGTCGGACGAGCGCGTGAGCCGCTGCAGCGCGACCATGGTCCGTGCGAGCTGCCACAGCGCGAAGTGCTTGATGGTCGGACGCAGCCCGAAGATGCGCCGGTACTCGCCGGGCGCCGCCGACAGGTGAAACGTCGTCACGTGGTTGTGCCAGACGCGCTCGGCCGTCACGGGGTGGTCGCGGAACACGGGCTGCGTGCTGACGAGGCGCAGGCCGTCGCCCTCGGTCCACACCGGCTCGAAGCCCTCGGCGCGGCACTTCGCCTCGACCGCGGCGCGGTCGGTGGTGCGGAACATCTCGTCCCAGCGCTTGAGCTTCCACAGGTCGAAGCGCGAGCCGCCGGACGGCCCGGCGTAGTTGCGGACGATGCGGATGCCGCCCTCCTCGAAGCGGCGGCGCACCTCGGGGTCGAGCTCGCGCCACACCGCGCGGAAGTCGACCAGCGGCGTCTCGCCGCCGCCGGGTGCGGGCTCGACGAGGCAGCAGAAGAACACGCGTCGCGGCGGACGCGCGACGAAGCTCATCTCGCAATGCTGCGGGATCGGATAGAAGGGCGGCAGCTCGCTCGCCGAGAAGACGTGGCTCGTGAGCGCGTCGCGCGGCGAGGTGCCGAGGTAGTCGTTCTGCAGCTCCTCGTCGATCGCGCGAGCGACGCGCTCGAAGTCGTCGGGCGAGCGGACCGCGAAGCCGCGGAACAGGATCGCGCCGTGGCGCGTCAGGCGCTCCTGCACCCACGCGGCGTGCGAGCGCAGGCGCTCGGCGAGGAGCGCCGGGTCGCGCTCGCCGTCCGCCTGCACGACGAGCGGCAGGCCGCTCTCCTCGCCCGAGGGCGTCGAGGTGATGAAGGGCTCGCGTTCGCCGACGACTACGCTCGTGGTCATAGCCTGGAAGCTCCCTGCCGCGCGGTCGGAGGAGCCCGACCTGCACCAGCCTTAGCGCGCGCACGCGACCGCTGTCACGGGCGCTTTGCGGGCGAAGATCCGCGCGCAGGCGCTGTGGCGGCCGCGGAAACCGTGCCAGAGTTTGGGCATGGCCGGCTCGACGACGGGAGCGCACGGGGCGCCTCGCCGGGCGTCGCGGCTGCGGGGTACGCTTCTGCGCTGCGTCGTGCTCGCCGCCTCGACGAGCGCCGCATGCGGGGGCGGCGGCGACGATCGCCCGCGAGCGGACGCCGCCCCGACGCCGAGCGCGCGTCCCGGACCGAGCGCCGGCCCGAGCGTGGTGCCTGGGCCGTCGCCCTCGCCGGTGCCGACCGGGCCCGACCCGTCCGGCCTGCCGCTCAGCGACATCCGGCTGCCGGACGGCTTCCGGATCTCGGTCTTCGCGTACCCCGTACCGAACGCGCGCGCGCTGGCGCTCGGCCCGCGCGGCACGCTGTTCGTCGGCAGCCGCACCGCGAATCGCGTCTACGCGGCTCGCGACGCGGACGGCGACGGTCGGGCGGAGGCCGTCGTCGTGCTGGCCGAGGGCGTGGCGCAGCCGGCCGGCGTCGACGTCCACGAGGGCGACCTCTACTTCAGCGCCGTCACCGAGCTCTGGCGGATCGACGACGTCGAGCAGAACCTCGTCGCGTCCGCACCGCGCGAGCTCGTCGCCGGCGATCTCCCCGCGGGCGACAGCCACGAGTGGAAGTTCATCCGCTTCGGCCCGGACGGCGCGCTCTACGTGCCGGTCGGCGCACCGTGCAACGCGTGCGACGCGGGCGACCCGTTCGCCGCGCTCCTGCGCATGAAGCCGGACGCGAGCGCGCGCGAGCTGATCGCGCGCGGCATCCGCAACACCGTCGGCTTCGACTGGCACCCGGTGACGCGCGAGCTCTGGTTCACCGACAACGGCCGCGACCTGCTGTCCGACGACGAGCCCGAGGACGAGCTGAACCGGATCCCGGCGGGCCTCGGGTCGATCCCGCACTTCGGCTTCCCGTACGTGCACGCCGACGGGCTTCCCGACCCGGATCTCGGCGGCGCGGGGCCGGGCGGCTATGCGCCGCCGGCCGAGCTCCTCGGCCCGCACGTCGCAGCGCTCGGCATGCGCTTCTACACCGGCAGCTCCTTTCCGGCGGAGTACGCGGGCGACGCCTTCATCGCGGAGCACGGGAGCTGGAACCGCACCGTGCCGCTCGGGGCGCGCGTGACGCGCGTCCGGGTCGCCGACGACGGCACGTCCGCCGCCGGCTACGAGGTCTTCGCCGAGGGCTGGCAGCGCGCCGACGGCAGCCGCTGGGGCAGGCCCGCCGACGTGCTGGTCGCGCCGGACGGCAGCCTGCTCGTGAGCGACGACCTGGCGGGGGCCGTCTACCGCATCAGCTACGAGGCAGGCGGCCGATCGGCCGCGTCACCGTGACAGCCCGTTCAGCTCCGCGACCACGGAGAACACGTTGCCGATGTCGTAGAAGTCGACGGTCACGAAGTTCGGCAGCGCGTCGTTCGCCGCCTGGCACTCGCGCGCGCGCTCGATGAACAGCGGGTCGTGGTTGATCTGCTCGGCGAGCGCCGGCGAGCCGAACACCTGGGTCAGGAAGTGGTTCAGGATGAAGAGGCGGTTCGCCGGCGAGCCGCGGTTCGGGTCGCAGCTCAGCGCGGCGGGGTTGGCGAACGAGTAGTGCGTCTCGAAGGCGTAGCTCCACACGTGATGATACCAGGGGTAGGCGCCGCCCTGGTTGTCGGTGAAGACGACGAGGCGCCGGTCGGCGGCGATCATCTCGCGCAGCGTCGGCCACGGGTCGGCGACCGGCTGGGCGTGCACGTGGGGCAGCAGGCCCGCGGCCGCGAACGCGGCCTCGGTGTCGGCCGCCGACACGTAGCTCTCGAAGATGATGCTCACCACCTCGTACGGATGTCGCTCGAGGAACGCGCGGATGTCGACCAGCGTGTCGACGAGCGGCCTCTTGCCGATCGCGCAGACCGCGTGACAGAGCATCACCTGGCCCGAGTCGTAGTGCGTGTCGAGCATCAGGCCGCGGACGCCGTCCGCGAGCTGACGGGCGACGCCGTGCTGCTGGTTCGGGCCGACGAACATGTCCTCGGCGTTCGAGTTCGCGTTGTGCGTGGTCGCATGGGCGACCTCGTCGAAGCGACGGTCGCAGAGCTCGGGGGCGCCGTTGCACGCGTGGACGGCGCGTGACGGCAGACACACCTCCTCGACCGCGGCCGTGTCGAGCTCCGCCGCGCCGAAGCCCGCGTCGACGTGGAGGCCGCGCCCGCGCTCGGCAGCGCCGTTCGCGAGGCGCACGTCGTAGCAGGCGAGGTGCACGGACGCGCTCTTCATCGCGACGCCGCTCACGTCCGCAGGCGAGCACAGGTGGCGCGGCCGCACGACGTCGAGCGAGCGCGTCGCGCCCGCCCGATCGGTGACGTCGATCCGCGTGCCGGCGGCGGCGAAGCCCTTTGCGCCGCCCGGCGCGCGTGCCGCCCAGCAGCGGTAGCGATCGACCGCGTGGCTCGCGAAGTCGGGGACGGGGGGCGGTGCGGCGGCGTCGATCAGGCTCGGCGCGAGCAGCATGGTGGGCCGCCCGAGGTCGAGCACGTGCTCGCCGAGCGCGTTCTCGACCCGGACCCCGCGCGGCCGCGGGTGACGTCCCGTCGAGCGCACGGCGTGGCGGACGAGGTGCGTCGCGGCGTCCGCCGGCGGAGCGCCGTCGAGCGTCGCTGGCGCGCACAGCCGGTTCGGTTGCTTGACGGTGAGCGTCGAGGACGAGAAGTGGTCGGCGACCGCGACCCCGGCGACCGTCGCGGGCCGCGCGGCGCCCGGCGAGCGGCGGGCGGCGCTGCAGACGTAGGCGTCGAGCGCGGCCGACGGCGCAGCCGCCGCGAGCACGGCGCTGCAAGCGAGCAACGAGGACAGGCGAGCGAGGGACGCGTGGCGCGGGCGACGGGTCGGCGGCATCGCGCGACCGTAGGGGAGCGGCCGCGCGTTCCGCAAGCCCCCGCGGGGGGTCAGCAGGCAGCGATCTTCTGGCCCGCGAAGCTGCCGCGCAGCACCACGACGCGCTCGTTCACCAGCTCGGTCGCCCGCGCGACCACCTCGTGGTCGCTCTTCGCGACCGCGCTCAGGCAGAGCACGAGCTCGAGCAGCGTCGTATGGATCGGCACCGGCATGCCCGCCGGTGTCGCAACCGACGTGCCACGCATCGCGCCCGCCGGCCTCGGCCCGACGGCCGCATCGCCGTCGTGACGCGTGACGGAGAGTTGCAGCGGTGACGGAGCGCGCAACGGCGCACGAACCGCACCGCTCACGCGACCCGGCGGGCGTCGATCTCCTTTGCCTGCAGCGCCCCCATGCGCCGCGCCCACCAGGCGACCAGCGCGAGCGCGACGACGATCAAGCCCGCCGACAGCCCGATCCACAGCCCCTGCACGCCGAGACCGCCGCTGAAGCAGAGCGCATAGCCGATCGGCAGGCCGATCGCCCAGTAGCCGACGAGCGCCGCGAGCATGGCCGCGCGCGTGTCGCCCGAGCCGCGCAGGATCCCGGCCGCGACCACCTGCAGGCCGTCGAACAGCTGGAACACGGCCGCGACCAGCAGCAGCGAGATCCCGGTGGCGATCACCGCCTCGTCGTCGGTGAAGGCGCGCATCACGAGCCGCGGCGCGAGCGTGAACAGCAGCGCCGCGCACGTCATGAAGGCGGCGCCGACGCCGAGCGCCGCCCAGCCCGAGCGCTCCGCGGCGGCGACGCGCCCTGCGCCCAGCTCCTGGCCGACGCGTACGGCCCCGGCCGAGGCGACCCCGAGCGGGACCATGAACGAGAAGGCGGCGGCGCCGAGCGCGATCTGGTGTGCCGCGAGCGACAGCGGGTCGAGGCCGGCTGCGAGCAGGGTCGCC
>JBFMAS010000086.1:0-4918 GCA_040755575.1 Thermodesulfobacteriota bacterium | reverse complement strand
GCGATCAAGCTGACGTCGCTGGCGCCGCTGCAGCTCTCGGGGCTGCGCGCCGGCATCGCCGCCGTCACCCTGCTCGTCTTCCTGCGTCTGCCCGTGCGCTCGTTCCGGCCGGAGGCGTGGCTGACGGGTGCCGCGCAGGCCGCGTCGATGGTGCTGTTCGTCGTCGGCAACAAGCTGACCACCGCGGCGGCGACGATCTTCCTGCAGTCGACCGCGCCGCTCTACGTCATGGCGCTGTCGCCGCCGCTGCTCGGCGAGCGCATCCGGCGTGCCGACCTCGTCTTCCTCGGGCTGTTCGCGCTCGGCCTCGCGCTGTTCTTCGTCGACATCGGTCCGGCGCAGGCGACGGCGCCCGATCCGCTGCTCGGCAACCTCGCCTCGTGCGCGAGCGGCGTCACGTGGGCCGGCACCGTGCTCGGCCTGCGCTGGCTCGCGCTGCGTCGCGGCCGCACGCCGCAGGACGTCGTCGCCGCGGCGCCGCGCGCCGTCGGCGGGCCGCGCGAGGCGAACCCGGTCGCGGCCGCGACGGTGCTCGGCAACGTCATCGTCTTCGTCGCCTGCCTGCCGTGGCTCGTGCCGCTGCCGGCGACGACCGTGCGCGAGGCCGCCGTCGTGCTGTGGCTCGGCGTCGCGCAGGTCGGGCTCGCGTACCTGCTGCTCGCGCACGGCATCCGCCACGTGCGCGCCTTCGACGCCACGATGCTGATGCTGATCGAGCCCGTGCTGAACCCCGTCTGGGCGTGGCTCGCGCACGGCGAGGCGCCGGGCACCTGGGCCCTCGCCGGCGGCACCGTCATCCTGACGACCAGCGCGGTCCGGACCTGGTACAATCCGCCGGCATGAGAACGACCGAATGGATCGCCCTCGCGATCGGCGTGCTGCTGCTCGCGACCCGCTTCCCGGCGCTCGTCTGGCCTTCCCCGTATCGCGAGCGCGTGCTGGCGATCCTCGGCCGCAGCGGCCCGGGCCCGATCCGCGCGCTGGGCGCCTTCCTCTGGGTGCTCGTGGTCACCGTGGTCGTGCTGGTGCTGCGGACCCTGACGCTCTTGCAGGGCGTCCTGCTGGTGCTCGCGATCCTGCTCGCGGCGACGGGCGCCGTCGCGCTCACGCATCCCGAGGGATACCGGCGCTTCAGCGAGAGCCTCCTCGCCCGCACGCCGGACTGGGCGCTGCGCCTCGGTGCTGCGGTCGGCGTCGCGCTCGGCGCCTGGCTGGTCTACTTGAGCTTGACCGGTGCCTGAGCGCTGGCCGCCGCCGGCGACGGGGCACTGGCCGCAGCGCAGCGGCAGCGGTGCCGAGCGCCGCTTCCTCGAGGGCCCCTCGTCGCGGCTCGCGGAGCTGAGGCGCGCGCTCGGCATCTTCCTCGAGTTCATCCGCGGCTTCCGCAGGCTGCACTTCATCGGGCCGTGCGTGACGGTGTTCGGCTCCGCCCGCTTCACCGAGAGCCACCCGTACTACGCCATGGGGCGGGCGGCGGGCGGCGCGATCGCACGCGCCGGCTACACCGTCATGACCGGCGGCGGTCCCGGCATCATGGAGGCCGCGAACCGCGGCGCCCGCGAGGCGGGCGGCTGCTCGATCGGCTGCAACATCGTCCTGCCGCTCGAGCAGAAGCCGAATCCCTATCTCGACCTGATGCTCGAGTTCCGCCACTTCTTCGTGCGCAAGGTGATGCTCGTCAAGTACTCGCAGGCGTTCATCGCGCTGCCGGGCGGGATCGGGACGATGGACGAGATCTTCGAGACCTTGACGCTCATCCAGACGGACAAGATATACGACTTTCCCGTCGTCCTGATGGGGCGCGAGTACTGGTCGCCTCTGCTCGACTGGCTGCGCGTCAAGATGATCGCGGAGGGGACGATCGGCTTGCACGACCTGGAGCTCATGACCCTGACGGACTCGGCGGAGGAGGCGGTGAGGATGATCGTCGAACGGACGCGCCGGAGCGCGGAGCGCGCACGCGAGGTCGCGGAGACCTCCCTGCCGATCCTGGGCGAGAAGCCGCCCACGCGCGGGGCGGCCTGATGCGACGCCGCCCGTCGTCGACCACCGCGCTCGCGCTCGCCGCGGCGCTCGTCGCGACCGCCGCGCTGGCGGCCCCGCCGGCCTGCGCGCAGCCCGTGTTCGCGCGCCGCAGCGACGTCACCGAGGGCATCGACTTCGCCGCCGCCGCGGCGGACGTGCGCCGCATGGTGGACCGCCTGGTCGCGGCGGACACGACCAATCCACCGGGCAACGAGGCGCGTGCTGTGGCGGTCGGCAAGGAGCGCCTCGACGAGGCGGGGATCCCGTACACGGTCACGGAGTTCGCGCCCGGACGCGAGAACCTGGTCGCGCGCCTCGCGGGCGACGGCTCCGCGAAGCCGCTCCTGGTGCTCGCGCACATCGACGTCGTCGGCACGGACGGACAGGACTGGTCGACCGATCCGCGCAAGATGGTCGAGGTCGGAGGCTACCTCGTCGCGCGCGGCGTCGGCGACGACCTCGGGATGGCGGCGATGGCGCTCGAGGTGCTCGTGCTGCTGAAGGAGGCGGAGGTGCCGCTCGCGCGCGACGTCGTCGTCGCATGGACCGGCGACGAGGAGAGCGGCGGTGCCGGCATCCGCTGGCAGCTCGACAACGCGCCGGCCACGATCGCCGCCGAGCTCGCGCTCAACGAAGGCGGCGGCCTCCGCCTCGACGAGCGGGGTCGCCCGAAGTTCATCGAGCTGCAGACCGCCGAGAAGACCTACCAGGACTTCACCATCACCGCGCGCGGCGCGACCGGACACTCGTCGACGCCGCAGGGCGACAACGCGATCTACCGCCTCGCCGCCGGCCTGGAGCGGCTCGCCGCGCACACCTTCCCGGCGCGCATGCTGCCGGTGACGCGGGCGAGCTTCGAGGCACGCGCGCCGCTCGAGGAGCCCGAGCTCGCGGCCGCGATGCGCGCGCTCGCGGCTGCGGAGGGCGAGCTGCCCGCGGACGCGCTGGCGGTCATCGACCGCGACCCCTCGCTCGCAGCGACGGTGCGCACGACCTGCGTCGCGACGATGCTCAGCGGCGGCTCGCGCGCCAACGCCCTGCCCGCCAGGGCGAGCGCGACGGTCAACTGCCGCATCCTGCCCGACGAGACCACCGGGGACGTGCAGCGCGAGCTCGAGCGGATCCTCGCGGATCCGAAGCTCGAGGTGGCCGCGACCGGCGACTTCGGCTTCGGCGAGCCCTCGCCGCTCGACGGCGCCGGCCCGACGGCGATCCGCGCCGTCGTCGAGCAGATGTGGCCCGGGCTGCCGATCGTGCCGTTCATGTCGCGCGGCGCGACGGACTCGCGCTTCGTGCGCGCGCAGGGCATTCCGGCCTACGGCATGAACCCGATCGGGCTCAGCGAGAGCGACGCGAACCGCGCGCACGGCGTCGACGAGCGGATCCCCGTCGCGAGCCTCGAGCCCGGCCTCGAGTTCCTCTACCGCCTGGTCACCGAGCTCGCGGCGAAGAGGCGCTGAGGCGCCGGAGGAGAAAGGACACGATGAACGATCCCGCACGCATGCCCGCGATCGCGCTCGCCGCCATGCCCGGACGCCGCCGCGCGACGCTCGACGTCGCGCGCGAGCTCGAGCGCCGCGGCTTCGCCGGAATCTACTGCGCGAGCTTCGGCGACGGGCTCGGCCTGTGCGAGGCTCTCGCGCTGGTCACCGAGCGGATCTCGTTCGGCACCGCGATCGCGATCATCTACACGCGTCACGTCAACGACTACGCGCAGACCGCGTCGCTGGTGCACGAGCTGTCCGGCGGCCGCTTCCGCTTCGGCGTCGGCGTGAGCCACGGGCCGGTGCACAAGCACCTCGGCATCCAGGCCGGCAAGCCGCTCGCCGACATGCGCGCCTTCGTCGCGGCGCTGCGCGCCGTGCCGCGCGCAGGCGAGCTGCCGCCCGTCGTGCTCGCCGCGCTGCGCGACCCGATGGTCAGGCTCGCGGGCGAGATCGCCGACGGCCTCGTCCTCGCCAACGCCGCCCGCTCGCGCATGGCGCACTCGCTCGGCGTGCTGCCCGAGGCGAGGCGCGCCGATCCCGGCTTCTTCGTCGGCAACATGATCCCGACCTGCATCTCGGACGACGTCGCGGCCGCGGCCGCCGTCAATCGCAAGACGCTCTCCGGCTACGTCACGCTGCCGAACTACCGCGAGTACTGGAAGCAGGCGGGCTACGTCGAGGAGATGGAGGCGATCGAGCAGGCGCTGGCGCGCGGCGAGCGCGACGCGCTGCCGAAGCTGATGAGCGACCGCTGGCTCGCCGACACGACGCTGTACGGGCCGTCGGCGAAGGTCCGCGAGGGCTTCGAGGCGTGGCTCGATGCCGGCGTGCGGACGCCGATCCTGGTGCCCTCGTCCGCCGGGGGCAACCAGATGAAGGCGCTCGAGGAGATGATGCTCTGCTTTTCGTGAAGCGGCGAGCGGCCCTCAGCGACCGGCGTCCGGCTCGAGCAGGCGCGCGAGCTCCTGCTGCGCGTCCTCGTCGTCCGGCGCGAGGCGCACCGCGGCGCTGAGGTACGTGATCGCCTCGTCGGTGTCGCCGCTCCACAGCGCGACCGCGGCGTCGTGGCGGAACTGCGCGGCACGGTTCGCGACCACGATGTCGGCGTTGCGCCGCGCGCGGGCGGCGTCCTCGGCGCGGCCGCGGCGGTCGTAGGCGTCGGCGAGCAGACGCCAGCCCTCGTGCCAGCTCGGGTGACGCCCGCCGAGCGTCGTCTCGAGGAGCGCGATCGCGCCGGCCTCGTCGCCCGTCGCGAGGCGCGCGCGCACGGCGTCGCCCCACAGGCTCGGATCGAAGCGCACGTACTCGCTCGCGCTGAGAAGGTCGATCTCGAGCAGCGCCTCGCGCGCACGCCCGGCGGCGAGGAGAGCCCGGCCCCGCAGCGCGCGCGCCCGCGGGTCGCCGGC
>JBFMAS010000085.1:0-7703 GCA_040755575.1 Thermodesulfobacteriota bacterium | reverse complement strand
GAGGCCGACGCCGAGCACGAGACGTCCCGCCGAGAGCTCGGCGAGCGTCCGCGCCTGCAGCGCGAGCAGCGCGGGGTCGCGCAGCGGCAGCGCGAGGACGAGCGGCCCGAGGCGCAGGCGCGTCGTCGCGGCGAGCGCGCCGAGCAGGGTCAAGCACTCGAGCGGCGGACGGCCGCGCGGGCGCAGCGGCACCAGGTTGTCCGGCACCCAGACGCCGTCGAGCGCCGCCGCCTCGCACGCACGGGCGAGCTCGCGCACCTGCGCGACCGACACGCCGTGCACCGGCAGCTCGACGCTGATCCGCGGCGCGCTCATCCCGTGCGTCGCGTCTCGTGCAGGCGGAAGCGGCGCAGCGACGGCACCGCGAGCGCCATCGCCGCCGCCGACAGCGCGCACAGGACTCCGCCCGCGACCACCGACGCGCGCACGCCGACCAGCCGCGCGAGCGCGCCGGCCTCGATCTCGCCGAGCTGCGGGCCGCCCATGAAGAACACCATGGTGACGCCCGTCATGCGGCCGCGCAGGTGGTCCGGCGTCAAGAGCTGGCGCAGCGTCTGGCGGACGACGGTGCTGGCGCCGTCCGCGGCGCCGGCCACCACGAGGAACAGCAGCGCCAGCTCGAACGAGCCGGTCGCGCCGAACGCCGCGACCGCCGAGCCGTAGAGCGCGATGCAGCACAGCACGGTCGCGCCCGTGAGCGGCGGGGCGCCGTACAGCGCGATCGCGAGTGCGACCAGCATCGAGCCCAGCGCCGGCGCTGCGAACAGGAAGCCGAGCCCGCGCGGCCCCACCCGCAGCAGCTCGTCGGCGAAGATCGGCATCAGCAGCATCGCGCCCGCGAAGAACGTGCCGAGGAAGTCCGCGACCATCAAGCCGAGCAGGACCGGCGTCCGCCAGAGGAAACGGAAGCCCTCGCGCAGCGCCTCGAGGCCCGGCACGGTGTCCGGCGCCGCGCTGCCGCGCGCGCGGATCGCGAGCAGCGCGACGATCATCGCGAGGAAGGAGAGCGCATCGATCAGGTAGACGATCGCGGCGCCGTGCGACGCGATCAGGATGCCGCCGAGCGTCGGGCCGAGCACCGTCGCGAGCTGCCACGAGCTGACGCTCAGGCCGAGAGCGCGCGAGAGCACCGCCTCGGGCACGAGCGTCGGGATGAGCGACTGCCGCGCGGGGTTGCCGAGCGCGGTCGACACGCCGGCGGCGAAGCAGAAGCCGTACAGCGCCGGCATCGTGACGCGATCGAGATGCGTCAAGTAGAACAGGCCGAACGAGCACGCCATCATCGCGCTCTGCGTCAGGAGAAGCATCCGCCGCCGGTCGACGACGTCGGCGAACAGGCCGCCGAAGATCCCGAGCACGAGCACCGGCAGCACGCGCGCGAGGCCGATCGCGCCCAGCGCGAGCGGATCGCCGGTCAAGCGGTAGACCTGCCACGCGACCGCGACCACCTGCATCTGCGTCCCGACCTGGGACAGGAAGAAGCCCGCCCACAGCAGGCGGAAGTCCCGGTAGCGGAGCGGCGACGCGCGGTCGGTCGCGGGCGCCGTCCGCGCCGCGCCGCTGCTTGAGATGCGGGTCATCGGTCCCGTAGAACGCCCACATGGCTTCCGCGAGGGCAAAGACGGCGATCGCCGGCCTCGGCATCACCGAGCAGGGCAAGGTGTATGGTCCGAGCGCCGTCGGCTTCGCGGTCGAGGCGGTGCGGCTCGCGCTCGAGGACGCCGGGCTCGAGGCCAGCGACCTCGACGGCCTGCTGGTCAACCCCGGGCTCACCTGGGGGCAGGCGGCGACCATGGGCTCGTTCGCGCTGCAGCAGGCGCTCGGGCTGCGCGACCTCAGGTTGTCGGCGGCGATGAACCTCGGCGGCGCGACCGCCGGCGCGATGGTGATGCAGGCGGCGCTGGCGATCGAGGCGGGGCTCGCGACGCACGTCGCGTGCGTCTTCTCGGACGCGCCGCTGAAGCCGCCGCGGCCCGCCGCGGCGGGTGGCGGCGGCCCGGGCTCCGGCTCGTCCGGCGCCTACGCCTTCGCCGGCGACCTCAACGCGGCCTACGGCTCCTTCGGCGTGAACGGGCTCTACGCGCTCGTCGCGCAGCGCCACATGCACCGCTTCGGCACGACGCACGACCACCTCGGCGCGATCGCGGTCGCCGAGCGCGCCTGGGCGCAGGGCAACCCGCGCGCGCAGTTCCACGGCAAGCCGTTGACGCTCGAGGAGTACCACGCGTCGCGCTGGGTGGCGGAGCCGTTCCACCTGCTCGACTGCTGCCTGGTGTCGAACGGCGGCCTCGCGGTGATCGTGACGAGCGCCGAGCGCGCGCGCTCGCTGCGCCAGCCGCCGGTCTACCTGCTCGGCATGGGCCAGGGGCACCCGGGCGGCGACCCCGTCGAGACGCTGGCCTCGGGCGCCGGGCTCGCCGCGAAGACGGCGTTCGAGATGGCCGGTGCGACGCTCGCCGACGTCGACCTGTGCCAGATCTACGACTGCTACACCTTCACCGTGCTGGTGACGCTCGAGGACTACGGCTTCTGCAAGAAGGGCGAAGGCGGGCCGTTCGTCGCCGACGGCCGCATCGGGCCCGGCGGCGCGCTGCCGGTCAACACCGGCGGCGGTCAGCTCTCGTCGTTCTACATGTGGGGCATGACGCCGATCAGCGAGGGGGTCATCCAGGTGCGGGGCCAGGGCGGCGATCGTCAAGTGAAGAAGAACGACCTTTGCCTCGTCAGCGGCAACGGCGGCGTGCTGTCGACGCACGCGACGCTGCTGCTGTCGAAGCATCCGAGCTGACGATGAGCACGACCGCCAAGCCCGTCCCCCGCGTCACCCCCGAGCTGGCACCGTTCTTCGCCGCTGCGAAGCGCGGCGAGCTCGCCGTGCAGCGCTGCACCGAGTGCGGCCTGCTGCGCTTTCCGCCGCGCGAGGTCTGCAGCCGCTGCTGGTCGCGCGGCGCCGACTGGACGTTCGTCTCGGGCCGCGGCCAGGTGTACAGCTTCTACGTGATGCACCAGGTCTACCACCCCGGCTTCGCGGGCGAGGTGCCGTACCCGGTGGTCGTGGTCGAGCTCGAGGAGGGGCCGCGCGTGCTGTCGAACCTGGTCGGCTGCGCGCGCGACGAGATCGCGATCGGCATGCCGGTCGAGGCGACGTTCGAGCAGCTCGACGGCACGGTGACGTTGCCGAAGTTCCGGCCGCGGCGCGGATGACCCGGGTCGCCGCACCGCCGCCGGCCCCGGCGGCGGCCGCGCACGGCGAGCGGCCGCTCTGGCGCCGCGCGCTCGCCGCGCGCGGCACGTGGACGCTGATCGCGCTCCTCGCGGCGAGCGTCGCGCTGATGGGCGGGCTCGAGGCGCTCGGCGGCGCCGCGGCGCTGCGCGAGCGCTGGGGCGCCGGGGCCGGCGTCGTCCTGGTCGGGGCGCAGGCGATCACCGGGATCTGGCCGGTGCCCGCCTCGGAGATGCTCGCGCTCGCGAACGGCGCGCTGTACGGCTTCTGGCTGGGCGCGCTCCTCAACTGGGTCGGCTGGATGATCGCGTCGGTCCTGCACTACGCGATGTTCCGCCAGCTCGCCCGCGACTTCGACCTCGAGCACGCGCTGGCGACCCTGCCCGCGTGGCTCACGCGCTTCCCGGTCGCGCATCCCGCCTTCCAGATCCTCGGGCGTCTCGTGCCGCTGCCGGCAGCACCGCAGGTCGTGGGCTGCGCCTCGGGAGCGCTCGGGGTGCCGCCGTGGCGCTATCTGTGGTGCGCGGCGGTCGGGGTCGCGCCCGGCGCGCTGCTGTTCTCGGGCCTCGCGAACGGCCTGCTCGCGGGCTGACCGGAATCGACGCGCTCGTCGGCCCTCGCGCCGGCGACGGTCCTCAGCGACAGGCGATCCGCAGGTCGGTGCCCCCGCAGCGCGGCCGCACCCCGTCCGGCGGGCTCCACGCGGCCGACGCGCACTCGTGCGCCGTGCCGAGGACGACGGAGGCGCGCGTCGACGCCGGGTCGGGCAGCGGCCCCGCGACGCCCTTCGCCGTCAAGCGCCACTCGAGGAGGCCGTCGGTCCTGCTCGAGCGGTCGCGCACCATGATCCGCGTGACGCCGCCCACGCCGCCGGCAAGGTCCTTGTAGACCCAGCGGGTGCCCACCGCGTTGCGCGTCCAGCCGGCGCCGCCCGGCACGGTCACGTCCCAGCGCACGCCGGCCGCGTCCTCGACCACGAGCCGGATGCCGTTCGCGACCGGGTCGACGCCGCTCCACGGCTTCGGGATCACCGCCGCACCCGACGAGCGCAGCGAGAAGGGCGACGCCCGCATCACGAGCACGGGCTTGGTCACGGCGATGCCGCTCGAGCACACCGGCGGCGCGTCGCACGTGCAGCCCGAGCAGGTCGAGCCCGCCGGGCAGTCGTCGTCGCCCTCGCACTCCTCGCCAGGGTCGAGCTCGCCGTCGCCGCACTCGAGGAGCTGCAGCTCGTACGCGCCGAGGTCGACGCCCGCGCCGACCGGGCGCGGCGCGCCGTCGAGGTCGACCGCGGGCGCACCGGCCGCGCTGCCGGCGTCGATCGCGGGGCTGGTCGCGAGCAGGTGGAAGTCGCTGCCCGGGGCGACGAAGTGCTCCGTCGGCGTGGCGACGAACGAGTGCGCGTCGTAGCCGAGCGCCTGCCACGCGGCGAGCGAGATCACGCTGCTGCCGCCGTCCGCGCTGAAGCGGCTCATGACGCTGTTGTAGTCGGACGAGAAGCCCGGCCGGCTCGACGCGTCGATCGTGATCACGCCGCGGAACGGATGCAGGCTGTAAAGAACGTTGTTGCGCACGGAGTTGCCGGTCGAGCCGCCGGAGACGTTGATCGCCCAGCGCCCGTCCGCCGCCTGGACGATCGTGTTGTTCACCACCAGGTTGTCCTTCGCGCCGGCGCTCGCGTCGATGCGATAGAGGCCGATGCCGCTCGCGTGGTTGTCGAACAGCAGGTTGTTGCGGATCGTGCCGCGCGTGCCGCCGTCCATGTTGATGCCCGAGCCACCGCCGCGACCGTTGTCCCAGATGACGTTGCCCTCGACGAGCGCGTCCTCGATCAGCCCGTCGCCGCCGAGGCTCGCGTCGCCGTTGAAGTGCAGGCCGTTGCCGTGGTTCGACCAGACGAGGTTGTTGCGCACGATCGGACGGTCGGAGCTGTTCGACACGTAGATGCCGTGCTCGACCTGCGAGTGGTGCGCCTCGTTGCGCTCGGCGGTGAAGTCGTCGACGAAGCCGGTCAGGATGCCCCACCTGCCGTTCCAGCCGAGCTTGCAGTTGCGCACCGTGACGTGCGAGCCGAGCACCGCGCGCACCCCGGCGCGCGTGCGCCCGTCGACGACGAAGCCGTCGATCACGACGTGCGACGCGCCCTCGAGGTTGATGCCGTCGGGCGTGATCGGGTTGTCCGACGTGATGCGGACGTTCTGCCCCTCGGCACGGAACCTGATCGGCGCCCCCGGCGTGCCGGACGTCGTCAAGTAGAAGCCCTGGTAGCCGCCGTCGAGCACGTGCACCGTGTCGCCCGGCCCGACCTCGTCCGCCGCGTGCACGAGCGTCGCCCACGCGGTCGCGGGCGACAGGCCGTCGCTCGCGTCGTTGCCGCCGCTCGCGACCCAGTAGTCCGCGGCCTGCGCCGCGCCCGCGCTCGCGAGCAGAACTGCCAGCACCGCACCCGAGATCGTCCTCATCTCCCGTCCCCCGTCGCCACCCGCCGCCCGAGGATGCGCAACGGCGCGCGGTGACTCAACGCCGCGCGCGGCGAAAGCGGTGCACGAGCCGCGCCGGACGAAGCGCGCCGCAAAGCGGCCGCCACGACGTCACGCCGATCGCGCGGCGCTCGCCGCGGCGAACGCGAGGCCGATGAGCGCGATCGCGACCCCGGGCACCCAGAACGTCGCCGCGAGCCCGGCGTGGACGGCGAGCCAGCCGCCGAGCAGCGGGCCGATCACGTTGCCGACCATCATCGCGGTGGAGCCGAGGCCCGCCATGCGCCCGCGCGCGCTGTCCGGCGCACGCGTGCCGATCTGCTGGAAGACGAGCGGGATGAAGCCCGCGACCGACACGCCGGACAGCAGACGGAGCACGAACAGCGCCTCGACGCGCCAGGTGAGGAAGCCGACCGCAGCGTAGGAGACGCCCGACAGGATCAGCGAGGCGAGCATCGTCGGCTCGACGCCGACGCGGCTGCCGAGGCGCGCCCACAGCGTGCTAACGAGCATCGCCGGCACGCCGGCGACGAAGATCACCGAGCCCGTCGTCGTCGCGACCGCGTCGCGCGGCACGCCGAGCTTCTCGACGAACAGCGCCAGCGTCGGCCACGACGCCATGATCATCACCTGGAACAGCACCACCAGCGCGAGCAGCGCGAGCGTCGGCGGGTCGCGCAAGAGCTCGCGGATGCGCACGTGGCGGTGGCGCTCCGCGTGCGCGGACGGCGCGTCGCGGCGCGGCTCGTCGAGGACGAACGCGCACAAGAGCCCGGTGCCCGCTGCGAGCGCGCCGACGCCGAAGAACAGCGCCCGCATGCCGATCAGGTCGGCGAGGACGCCGCCGAGCAGCGGTCCTGACAGGCTGCCCGCGGCACGTGCGCTCTGCAGGATGGCGAGCGCGCGCCCGACCCGCTCCTGCGGCGTGCTCGCCGAGAGCAGCGCGACGGCCGCGGGGAAGACCCCGCTCACCGCGCCCTGCAGCCCGCGCCAGCCGAGCAGCGCGAGCGGCGTGCGCGCAAAGCCCATGCCGATCGTCGCGACCGCGATGCCGAACACCGAGCGCACGACCATCGGCTTGTGACCGACACGGTCGGCGAACGCGCCCCACGCGGGCGTCGCGAACACCGCGACGACGAACGGTGCGGAGCCGAGGATGCCGGTCCAGTAGCGGACGGCGTCGCTGTCGATGACGCCGATGTCCTGCAGGTAGAGCGGCAGCAGCGGCAGGATCGCCGTCATCCCGGCGAGCGTGAGGAACTGCGCCGCGCACACCACCCACAGGTTTGCACGCTCGGTGCTCGGCGCCGTCGACATCGGAGGTTCCCATAGACGCCGGGCCCCGCGGCGTCGAGGACGGCCGCGCGCGGGCGCATGCGCAAATTTCGCTCGACGCGCGCGCGACGTCCGTGCTAGCGCCGGGGCAATGGCTCCCGGGACCACGCGTCCGGGTTCCGTGCGCCAGGTGCGAGCCGGAGCATTCCTTCTCGCCGCGTGCTTCTTCCTGTCGGGCTTCGGCAGCCTTGCGCTCGAGGTCGTCTGGACGCGTCAACTGCGCCTGGTCTTCGGCTCCACGACGCTGGCGGCCAGCACGATCCTCGTCGCCTACATGCTCGGCCTCGGGCTCGGCGGGCTTGCGGGCGGACGCGTCGCCGGGCGGCTGCGCGACGGCGTGCGCGCGTACGGCTGGATCGAGATCGCGATCGGCCTCTACGCGCTCGCGGTGCCCACGCTGATCGGCTGGTTCCCCGCCGTGAACCGCGCGCTGCTGCACGACGTCGGCTTCTGGCCGGCGGCGCTTGGCCGCTTCACGCTCGCGCTCGCGCTGTTCCTCGTCCCGACGGTGCTGATGGGCGCGACGCTGCCGATCCTGGTCGCGGCGCTGGTGCGCCACGACCCGCGCGTCGCGCGCGGCAGCGGCCTGCTCTACGGGGTCAACACGCTGGGCGCGGTCGCGGGCGTGTTCGTCGCGACCTTCGTGCTGTTTCCGGCGGTCGGCG
>JBFMAS010000084.1:0-4394 GCA_040755575.1 Thermodesulfobacteriota bacterium | reverse complement strand
GCGCTCGGCATCGCGACGCCGGTCGCCGTGTCGGCCGGGCTCGCCCTCGCGGCGCGGCGCGGCGTCGTGGTGCGCGCTGCGCCGGTGCTCGAGCGGGTGGCGGACGCGGCGCGCGTCGCGTTCGACAAGACGGGAACCCTCACCGACGGGACGCCGCGGCTGGTCGAGGTACGGGTCGCGGCGGACGCGGCCTGCGACGAGCGCACGCTGCTCGCGCGGGTCGCCGCGCTCGAGAGCGGGCTCGCGCACCCGCTGGCGCGCGCGTGCGTCGCTGCGGCAGGCGAGCGCGGCTGCCCGGCGCTGGTCGCACGCGAGGTCCGGGTCGTACCGGGCCGCGGCGTGCGGGGGCGCGTCGCGGGGCAGGAGCTGTTCGTCGGCGAGCCGGAGCCGGCCGAGCGCCGCGCGGCGCTGGACGCGCTGGGAATCGACGGGGGCACCGCGGGCGACACGCTGGCCCTGGTGCGCAGCGGCGATCGCGTGCTCGCCGCGCTGCGCTTCGCCGAGCGGCTGCGCGACGGCGCGCGGGCGGCGGTGCGCGAGCTGCGCGCGCTCGGGGTGCGAGCGTCGGTCCTGTCCGGCGACCGAAGCGTGAGCGCGCTCGTGCCCACCCTGGTCGACCCGAGCGAGGTCGCCTGCGGGCTCCTGCCGGAGGACAAGGTCGCGCGGATCCGCGCGCTGCGCGGCGAGCTGCGCCGCGGCGAGTCGATGCTGATGGTCGGCGACGGGATCAACGACGCCCCGGCGCTCGCCGCCGCCGACGTCGGCATCGCGGTCGCGGACGCGACCGACCTCGCGCGCCTCACGGCGGACGTCGTCGTGCTGGGTGGGGACCCGGCCGCCGTGGCGTGGCTCGTGCGGCACGCGCGCGCGGTGCGGCGGGTCGCACGCCAGAACCTCGCCTGGGCCTTCGCGTACAACGGCGCGGCGGTCGCGCTCGCGGTCGCGGGCGCGCTGACGCCACTGGTCGCGGCACTCGCGATGCTGGCGAGCTCGTTCGCGGTGCTCGCCAACGCGCGCCGCCTCGGGAGAGTCGGCGGCCGCGCACGGCGCAGCCCCACGACGGAGCCCGGGGAGGGCGCGGGCGCCGCCTCGCGCGCCGCCGCCTGAGCCGAGCCCGCCAGCCCGCCGTCTCGGGCGCCTTTCCGATTCCCGACTAGCGCAGCGTGTAGAGGTACGCGGCGATGTGGCGCGCGTCGTCCTCGCTCACGCCGACGCTAGGCATCGCGGTGCGCGGAACGAGCGCGCGCGGGTCCTCGACCCAGCGCACGAGGTTGTCCGGCGTGTTGGGAAGCGTCCCCGCGATGTAGACGCGGGTCGCGAAGCCCTCGAGCGGGGGCCCCGCGAGCCCGCGCGCGCCGCTGACCCCGGGGACGAGGTGGCAGGTCGCGCAGCCGTACGCGCGCACGAGCGCGCGGCCCCGCTCGGGATCGCCGCCGGTCTGCGGAGCGGCCGGCCGGCGCTCGCCGCAGCCCTGCAGGAGCAGCAGCCCCGAGGTCAGCATGCAGGAAGCCAGCACCCGGGCCGCGAGCGTCGAGGGCGATCTCCAGCGGGCGGAGCGCACGTCAATCACACGGCTCGATGATGGCGATCGCGAGTCCCTGGGCGAGGAGGATCAGCAGCACCAGCACGCTGACGAAGAAGCCCACCAGCGCCGCGAACGTCTCGCGGCTCGCGCCGCCGCCGTTCGTCGCCTCGCGCCACGTGCCGCCGTCGCGACGCCAGGCAGCGAGCAGCAGCCCGGCGACGGCGGCGGTCACCGCGGCCGACGCGCCGGTGACCAGCGCGAGCGGCCACTCGCGTCCGTGCGCGCACGCCCAGGGCGCGAGCGCGTAGGCGACCGTGAGCTGCGCGAGCCAGACGACCGGCGGCACGATCCAGCCGAGGAAGAGCAGCTTGCGCTGCCGTGCTCCGCCGTAGCCAGCCGGCATCTCGCTCCCTCCTAGAGGAGCCGCGGCGACACGTAGATCACCGCGTAGATCGGCACCCAGATGGCGACGATGAAGTACCAGTAGAACGCGTTGTCCTCGACGTCGACGTAGAGCTTCGGCTCGATCTCGTCGCCGCGGAACACCGCGGCGGCGATGACGATCGTCTCGAGCACCTCGGCGGCGAGATGCGCCGTGTGCAGACCGATCGTGGTCCAGACGAGCGACCAGTACACGTGGGCGTCCCAGCGATACGGCAGGCTCGCGAGCCCGAAGATGCGGATGAGCGAGAACGCGAGGCCGAATGCGATCGACGTGACGAGCCCGAGCCGCACGCGCCGGAGGTCCATCTTCCGCGCCGCGCGCTCGGTCCACGCCATCGGCACGACGCTCGCCAGCAGCACGACGAGATTGAGCGTCGCGAGGGAGAGCGGCGGCGGCACGCGGCCGATCGGCCACTCGGGCGCCTGGCTCTGCAGGTAGAAGTAGCTCGCGAGGCAGATGAAGAGCATCGTCGCCTCGATGGCGATGAAGCAGTTGACGCCCCACCAGGTGACGCCGCGGCTGCCGAAGCCAAAGGTCTCGAGCCGGCTCACGTCGAGCACGCGGGTGCGCTCGGGGCTCACGGCTTCTTCCTCGGCCAGAACCAGCCGAGCAGGCAGACCAGCGCGGGGACCGAGCCGACGACGACCGCCCACGGCGTGAAGATCACGCCGACGAAGGTCACGCCGGTCGCGAGCGCGAGGCCCAGCGGCCACAGGGTCGGCCCCGGCTGCTCGAAGCGATGGTCCGGCTCCGCGTCGAGGACGCGCGTCACCAGCACCTCGCGCTTGTCGCTCGCGACGCCGACCACGAACCGCGGGTCGCGCGCGGGCTCCCACAGCGGATGGCGTCCGTGCACGACCGGCAGCGCCGCGAAGTTGTAGGGCGGAGGAGGCGAGGGCGGAGCCCACTCGAGCGAGTCGGCGCACCACGGGTCCCCCGGCGCGGGCTCGCCGCGGCGCAGCGCGCGCACGACGTTGGTCGCGAGCAGGAGAAGGCTCAGGGCGATCAGCGCGGCGCCGGCCGAGGCGAGCAGGTTGAGGTCGCCCCAGCCCGTCTCCTCGACGTAGGTGTAGACCCGCCGCGGCATGCCCTGCACGCCGAGCACGTGCATCGGGAAGAACGTCACGTTGAAGGCGACGAACAGGAGCCAGAAGCTCCACTTGCCGAGGCGCTCGTCGAGCATGCGGCCGGTGATCTTCGGGAACCAGTAGTGCACCGCGCCGAGCAGCGGGAACACCGCGCCGCCGATCAGCACGTAGTGGAAGTGCGCCACGACGAAGAACGTGTCGTGCACCTGCAGGTCGATCGGCACCGACGCGACCATGACGCCCGTCATGCCGCCGATCACGAAGATCGCGATGAAGCCGAGCACGTAGAGGAAGGGCGTCGCGAGGCGCGGGCGCCCGCCCCAGATGGTCGCGATCCAGCAGAAGATCTGGATGCCGCTCGGCACCGCGATCAGGATGCTCGCGGCGGTGAAGAAGCTCTCGCCGATCTGCGGCAGCCCGACGGCGAACATGTGGTGCACCCAGAGGCCGAAGCCGATGAACGCCGTCGCGACCAGCGCGAGGACCATCGCCGTGTAGCCGAACACCGGCCGCGCACAGAACGTCCCGACGATCGCCGACACCATGCCGAGCGCGGGGATGAAGATGATGTAGACCTCGGGGTGGCCGAAGAACCAGAACAGGTGCTGCCAGAGGATCGGGTCGCCGCCCTCCGCCGGATTGAAGAAGTGGGTCGCGACGAGCCGGTCGAGCGCGAGGAAGGCGCTCGCCAGCATCACGGCCGGCATCGCGAACAGGATCATGAACGACGTCACCAGCATCGCCCAGACGAAGAGCGGCATCCGGTGCAGCAGCATGCCGGGCGCGCGCTGCTGTCGATGCCGGTGCTCGACGTGACGTGCACGAACGGCGTCGCCGACAGGATCTCGCCGGTCGCGCGGTCGACGACGTAGACGTAGCCGTTGCGCTCGGGTCGAAGCAGCACCTTGCGCCGCCGGCCGCCGACCTCGAGGTCGACCAGGACGAGCTCGTTGATGCCGTCGTAGTCGTGCATGTCGTGCGGGGTCCACTGCAGCGCCCAGCGCGCGCGGCCGGTGTCCGGGTCGCGCGCGAACATGCCCGCGGTCCACTTGTTGTCGCCCGGCCGCAGCTCGGGGTTCCACGGCCCCGGATTCGCGGTGCCGTAATAGATCAGGTCGAGCTCCGGGTCGTACGAGATCCAGCCCCACACGGTGCCGCCGCCGATGCGCCACGCGTCGGGCGGCCAGGACGTCACGCCGAGGTCCTTGCCGCGGTCCTGCGGGTAGAACGGCCGGAAGTCTTCGCCGATCAGGACCTCGGCGTCGGGGCCGGTGCTGTAGGCGCGCCAGAGCTCGCGGCCGCTCGCCACCTCGAGCGCCGCGAGCCAGCCGCGCAC
>JBFMAS010000083.1:0-3007 GCA_040755575.1 Thermodesulfobacteriota bacterium | reverse complement strand
GCTGCACCTGAACTGGCCGTTCGCGATCTCGCTGCTCGCCGACCAGGGCCTCGCGCCCGAGCCGATCCGCGCCGCGCCGCTGCCGGCCGGCCCCGCGGGGCGCGCGACCGTGCTCGGGGGCGGCTACCTCGCGCTCGCGCGGAACACGGCGCGCCCCGACGCGGCGCTGCGTCTCGCGCGCCATCTGCTGTCGCACGACGTGCAGGCGCGGCTCGGGCGCGACCTCGGCTGGTTCTCGGCGCGCCGCGACGTGGCGCCCGGCGAGGGCAACGTGCTGCTCGCGGGCTTCGCGGCGATGCGCGGCGACCTGCGCTCGCGTCCCGAGCGCACCGACTACCCGGCGATCAGCCGCGCCTGGCAGGAGGCATTCCGCGCCGTGGTGTTCGACGGCGTCGAGCCGGCAGCGGCGCTCGCCGAGGCGGGCGAGCGTGCCGGCCGCGGCGCGCACGCCGGGGGCGGCGGCGCGTGAGCGCGCACGCGCGCGCCGCGACGCAGCGCCGCCTGCTCGCGGCGCCGCTCGCGCTCTATCTGCTCGCGTTCCTCGCCTATCCGAGCGCGTATGCCGTCAAGCTCGCGCTGACCGACGGGACGACCGGCGCCTTCCCGACGCTCGAGCCGCTGCGCGCGCTCGCGGGCGACCGGCTCTTCCGGCAGGCGCTCGCGGGCAACCTGCTGGTGCCGCTCGCGAGCGTCTTGCTCGAGCTCGTCGCGGGCCTCGGCCTCGCCCTGCTGCTCGCGGCGCGGATGCCGGCGCGTCGCCTGCTGCGCGCGTCGATCGTCGTCCCGTTCGCGCTCCCGGAGATCGTCTTCCTGACGATCGTGCGGGCGCTGCTCGCGCCGCGCGGCTACGTGAACGGCGCGCTCGACGGGGCCGGCCTCCCGACCGTGCACTTCCTCCTGCCCGGCGACTGGCTCGCGTACGCGAGCGTGATCGTGGTCGACGCCTGGCGCACGACGCCGGTGGTGTTCCTGATCCTGCTCGGCGCGCTCGGCGCGCTGCCGCGCGAGGTCGGCGAGGCGGCGCGTCTCGACGGCGCCGGGGCGCTGCGGCGCCTGTGGTTCGTCACGCTGCCGCTGCTGGCGCCGGCGATCGCCGCTGCGGTGCTGCTCCGCGGCCTCGACGCGCTTCGCATCTTCGCGGCGCCGCTGGTGCTGGCGGGGGTCGAGGGGGTCCCGGTGCTGTCGACGTACGCCTACCACCAGTGGTCGGACTACGGCGACGACGGTGCCGCCGCGGCCGCCTCGCTCGTCCTCGCGGTGCTGTGCGTCGTGGCGAGCGTGCCGCTGCTGCGGCGCGGCGCGGGGGCGAGGTGACGCGCGTCACGCGGCGCCGCCGCGGCCCGCTCGCGCGCTTCGCGATCGCGTGTCTCGTCGCCGCGGTGTCGCTGACGCCGCTGGCGGTCATCGTCAAGCAGGCGTTCACGCCCGACCGCGAGAGCTTCGCCTGGCCGCCGACGTTCGTGCCGCGGACGCTGACGCTCGAGAACTTCGCGGCGATCGCGGATGCGGTCGAGGTCGGCGCCGGCCTCGCGATGAGCGTCTCGGTCGCGCTGCTCGCGGTCGTGCTCGCGCTCGGGCTCGCGCTGCCCGCGGCGTGGCTCGCGGCACGCGACGTGCCCGCGGGCCGCGGGCTCGACCTGCTCGTCGTGCTGGCGCGCATCTTCCCGGCGATCGCGGTCGCGGTGCCGCTCGCCGTGCTGTTCGTCCGTGCGGGCCTCTACAACAGCCCCGTTGCGGCCGGACTGTGGTTCGCCCACGCGCTGCTCGGGTTGCCGATCGCGTTCCTCGTCCTGCGCGCCGGCTTCCGCGCCGTACCGCGCGAGCTCGAGGATGCGGCGCGGCTCGACGGCGCCCGTCCCCTGGCGGTGCTCTGGCGCGTCACGCTGCCGCTCGTCCGCCCTCAGCTCGCGACCGCCGCGCTGCTCGTCTTCCTCGCCTCGTGGGACGAGCTCACCTACGCGCTGCTGCTGCAGGTGACGAACCGCACGCTGCCGCCGCTCCTCTACTACCTGTCCGCGTTCGGCTTCCCGGGCCTGTCGAGTGCGGTCGGGGTGGTCATGCTGCTGCCGGCGCTGGGCCTGGTCGTGGTCCTGGAGCGCGTCTTCCGCGCGGGGGTGCTGTCGGGGAGCGAGCGCTGATGGCGCGCGCCGTGCTCACCGGGCTCGAGAAGCGCTTCGGCGACCTCGCCGTGCTGCGGTCGTTCTCGCTCGTCGCCGAGGACGGCGAGCTGGTGACGGTGCTCGGGCCGTCGGGTTGCGGCAAGTCGACCCTGCTGCGGCTCATCGCCGGGCTCGAGGAGCCGACGGGAGGCACCATCACGCTCGACGGCCGCCGGATCGACGAGCTGCCGCCGCACGAGCGCGACGTCGCGATGGTGTTCCAGAGCTACGCGCTCTACCCGCACATGACGGTGCGCGCGAACGTCGAGTTCCCGCTGCGCATGCGCGGCGTGGCGCGCGACGAGCGCCGCCGGCGGGCGGAGGAGGTCGCGGGCCTGCTCGAGCTCGGTGAGCTCCTCGAGCGCAAGCCCGGCGCGCTCTCGGGCGGCCAGCGCCAGCGCGTCGCGCTGGCGCGCGCGCTCGTCCGCCGCCCCGCGCTGTTCCTGCTCGACGAGCCGCTCTCGAACCTGGACGCGCGGCTGCGCGAGAGCGTGCGGCGCTACATCCGCGACGTGCAGCGCCGGCTGCACGTGACGACGCTCTACGTGACGCACGACCAGACCGAGGCGATGACGCTCGGCGACCGCGTCGTCGTCCTCGAGCGCGGCCGCGTCCAGCAGTGCGACACGCCGGTCGCGGTCTACGAGCGTCCGGCGAACGCGTTCGTCGCGGGCTTCGTCGGCACGCCGCCGATGAACCTGCTGCGCGGGCGCCGCGCGGACGGCATGCTCGCGATCGGCGACGTGCGGATCCCGCTCGACGACGCGGCCCGGCGCACCCTGTCGGGCGCCGGCGCGGAGGTCGTCGTCGGCGTCCGCCCCGAGGCGTTCGCCGCGTGCGACGGCCCG
>JBFMAS010000082.1:0-3412 GCA_040755575.1 Thermodesulfobacteriota bacterium | reverse complement strand
CGCCGGCGAGGACGCGGGCCGCACCGCGGCGGCCCCGGCGAGATGCCGCCGCACGCCGTCGCGCAGCGAGACCAGCCCGAGGACGCAGCACAGAAACGGGTCGCGCGCGATCGCGTCGGCCGGAAGCTGCACGGGTCCGAGCGGCGATGCGCCGAACCGCTCGAGCAAGCCGTCGAGGCGCTCCCCGGCACGGACGAGGCCCAGCAGGGCGATGAAGAACAGGTTGTGCTGGTCGAAGTCGGGTCGTCGCTCACCGATCGTCGTCATCGAGCTCGTCCTCGAAGAAGCGCGACAGCAGGGGCTCGAGCACCTCCTTCGCGGTCAGCTTGACGAAGGCCTCGGCGAGCGCCGACGGCAAGAGCACGTCCGGGTCGTCGTCCAGGGCGCGGACCGTTGCCACGTCCCAGAGGAGACGGCCGCGCCGCACGAGCGGCGAGTGCACCAGACGCTCCGCCCAGCGCCGTCCTTCCGCCGTGGCGGCGAACGCACGTCCCTCGGCGACCAGGGCGCGAAACATCGCCTGCGCCGCCAGCGGGTACGCGAGCAGCAGCGCCTGGATCTGTCGCACGACGCGATCGAGGTCATCCTCCTCGGCGACGTCGCGAAACACCAGGTGCGGCTCGCCCCGCTCATCTCGCGCCATGCGGCACCTCGAGCTCGACGCAGAGCTGCAGGGAGGGGCCGCTCGTCAGGGCGACGCTGGTCTCGGCGAGAAACCGCCCTTCCCTGCCTTGCACGGACGCGCGCGAGATGCCGATCTCGATTGCCCTCGACTCGTCGGGCGCCAGGCGAGGTCTGCTCCGCCCTTGCTCGACCCCGACGTACCACGCGTCACGCTCGCTCGACTTGCGAAAGACGAGCGCATGCGGAAGGACCACCTCGGCCGTGCGGCCGGTGGCGTTGGTGACGGTGAACGTGCCGACGTACTGGTCGCCTCGTGGCCGCAGCGACAGCAGCGTCTGCCGGCCGCCGTCGGCCGCGTGGCGGTCCCCGCTGCGGCGGCGCGCGGCGTCGATGCGCTTGCAGAGGAGATCGCCGTAGCTCCTGCCGATACGCGTCATCTCCTTGAAGGTCTTGACGTTCAGCTCCGCGAGATCGAACGCGAGGTCGCGGACGTCGCTCGACGCGAACGGTCCTCGCGGGCGGGCTCGTCGCGCGCCCGCGTCGCGGCGGTCGTCCCAGTCCCTCCAGAGCTGGCGACCGAGCTCGTTCGACGCCTGCCTCAGGGAAAGGAGCTCCGCGAGCCCCTCCAGGGCTACGTCGTAGAGCTCGCTCGCGAGACGCACCTCGCGTCGTGCTCGCGGTGGCACCTTGTCGTCGGCCATGACCGTCTCCCGTCTCTCTCGCTCAGTGATCGCGTCGCACGACGTACTCGACCAGGCCGTCGAGGAAGCTCCGATGGACGCTCGGCGGGACGTCGTCGAATGCCGCGAGCGCGGCGCGCGCCCGCTCGGCGTACCGACGCGCGACGCGCGACGCGTACTCGATGCTGCCCCGCCGGCGGATCAGCTCGGCCAGCGCTCGAACCTCGGGCTCGGAGCGAAGGTCGCGGCGCCGCGCCGAGCGGCCGGCCTCGATCGCACGCCGGCCGGATGCCGTGAGGTCGCCGCTCGCTTCGAGGCGCGCCAGCAGGTCATGCAGGCGCGCATCCTCGCCGTGCTGCCCCGCGAGGTCCGCGAGCGACGGCCGCTCCTTCGCGAGGATCGCCTGGGCGCGCTCGCGCTCGTCGGCGCTCGCCACGCGCAACGCGTGCATCAGGATGAGGGTGTGCTTTCCCTCCCAGAGATCGCCGCCGATCTCCTTGCCGTAGCGCGCCCCCTCGCCGACCAGGTTCAGGATGTCGTCCTGGATCTGGAATGCGATGCCCAGCAGAGAGGCGAACTTCCGCAGGCGGACGAGCCGGCCGGCGTCCGCGCCCGCCGCGATCGCGCCGACCAGCACCGGCGCGATGAACGTGTACCAGCTCGTCTTCTTGTAGACCATGCGCACGTAGTCGGCGTCGGCGAGATCCCAGCGCCGCCGCCGGATCCAGTCGAGCTCCATCGCTTGCCCTTCGGCAGACTCCCGGGCCATCCGTGCGACGAGCTGCAGGATGCGCAGCGCCTTGCCGAGCCCGAGCACCCGCGTGTTGTCGAGCAGCGGCTCGAGCGCGAGCGCGAGCATCGCGTCCCCGACGTTCACCGCGATCGGCACCCCGTGCGCCCGATGCAGCGCGTCCCGTCCACGCCGCGTCTCGGAGCCGTCCTCGACGTCGTCGTGGATCAGGAACGCGTTGTGGTACAGCTCGAGCGCGGATGCCGACGGCAGCGCGCTCTCGACCGTGCCGCCGAGCGCGCGGCAGGTCGCGATGCACAGCGCCGGTCGCAGGCCCTTCGCATCGCGCAGCGGGTACTCGAAGATCAGGTCGTAGAGCGCCGCGCAGGCACGACCTCGCGCGGGCACGACGCGCCGGATCTCGTCGAGGGCGAGCTTCCGGGCATCGGCGAGATATCCTTCGAGATCGAATGAGGTGTCGGCGTTCGTCGGCGTCACGATGGGGTGGTTGCCGCTGGGGAGACGGTTCGGCGCCTGCGCGACGCCCTCATCTCATCTTCGCGCGAGGCCGTCAATCCATCGCTACATTGTTCCTGACCACGGGTCGCGCGCACGAGCCGCTGGTCGGAAGCGCGGGCCTGCGGCGGGGATCGCCTACGGGGTGGCGGCGGCGCTCCGCCGGTCACTCGTCGAGCGCGTAGAGCGATTCGAACGTGGCGCGCGACACCGCGTACGCGTCGCCGCCGTCCTGCTCGTTGAACACCAGGTAGTCGCCCGCCTCGTAGTCGGTGCTGCCCTCTTTCGTCCGCACCGTACCGGCCCCCGTCGCGACCTCCGCCCACACCGGCGTCGTCTTGACGAAGCGGCCGCGGTCCACCTGCTCGTACGTCCGCGCGAACGACTCGGCGTCGACGGTGTAGACATCGCCGTCGTTGTCGACGATCCAGTCGCCCTGCTTGCAGCGCTGCTCGCCGCCCCACTTGCGGTAGGCGAAGCCCGCCGTGTCGAGGGCGAGCCGCACGGCGACGACGAAGTGCTCGGGCCGCTTGCGGTATCGGCGACGCTCGCTCAACGGACCACCCGTCGTCTCCGCTAGCCGCGGTCCCATGGCCAGTCAATGGCGTGCGCACGAGGGACGCTCGAGCGCGGTGCAGCGGCCTCATGACGTCGGCGACGTGCCGAGCGAGCGCGACGCCGGTTTCGCGCTCGAGCGCCTCGGCGGCCACGGTCCGGAGCAGCTCTCGAGCGTCGATCGCCGCCGCCGGCTGCGCGTGCCCGCCGACCAGGACGCCGCGCAAGAGCGCCTCTGCGTCGGCGGCGTCGAGGCCTGTCCCGCTCGCCCCGGCGGTCCGGCTCGCGTCGGCCGCGACGGCGCGAA
>JBFMAS010000081.1:0-5327 GCA_040755575.1 Thermodesulfobacteriota bacterium | reverse complement strand
GGAGCACCATCGCGACCAGCGACAGGCCGCGCGCGAGGCCCGTGCCGCGCAGCGCGAGCGCGATCAGCACGGGCATGAACGTGCCGTAACTCGGCATGCCGACCACGTTGCGCAGGACGGCGACCGCCAGCGCGCCGAGCGGCAGCAGCAGCAGCAGGCGCAACGCGGCCTGCTGCGGGACCGCGAGCTGGTAGAGGGAGAACCGCGCGAGGCCCGGGCTCGGCGGCACCATCAGCGTGCCGAGCTCCTCGGGCGAGAGCTGCTCCTCGCGCGCGGTGAGCGCGTAGCCCGACGCGGCGAGGCCGGTCTCCTCGACGAGGTCGCGATCGTCCGAGCGCAGCGTCAGCAGCTCGGCCGGCAGCTCGCCGAAGAAGCCCGCGGTCGTCGACATCGGCACCCAGCGCCCGCCGAGCCAGGCCTCGGTCCAGATGCGCGGGCGGGGCGGCCCGCTGCCGAGCTGCAGGCCCTGCACGATGCGCGACGGCACGCCGCTCGCCCGCAGCAGCGTCACCAGCAGGCGCTCCTTGCCGCGCGCGCTGCCCTCGCGCTGCGCGAGCGTCAGGAGCGCGTCGGTGCTCGCCGTGTCGACCGTGTCGATCTCGTGCGTGACGGCGGAGTAGATCGCGCGCACCCGCGCGTCGGCGTCCTCGGAGCGCGGCAGGTCGAGGGCCGCGAGGTGCTCGCGGATCTCCTCGGCGCCGGCCGGCAGGTCGGTCGTCGAGCGCAGCGCCGCCTCGCGGACCTCCTTGTCGAGGCTCGCGTCGCCGTCTTCTCGCGCGGCGCCGTTCCTGGCCGCGGCCGCGCCGGTGGCCGGGACCGGCGTCGCGGGGAAGAGGTCGACGCGGAACTCGTAGACGATCCGGTGCACGCCCTTCATGCGGCCGCTCCAGACGCCGGTGCGGCCCTCGGCACCCGAGCGGATCGAGAAGCGCAGGCCGTCGCTCGTCCAGCGCTCGCCGAACACGCGCTGACCCGGCCCGGACGAGGGCAGGGCGGCGCGGATGCTGCCCTCGCCGCCGCTGCCACGCGCGGTGATCTGCATCTCGACCTGCCATAGGCCGCCGGGCTGCGTCGGCTGCAGGGGCAGCTCGAGGACGAACGCCTTCCAGGCGAAGACGGACAGGCCGAAGGCGATCAGCAGCAGGCCGACGACGGCGACACGGCGGTTCATGGAGGGAGCTCGGGCGCGCCCGAGTTCTATCGGATCCTCAGGCGCAGCGCAGCTTGTTGCGCGCGTTGAACGCTGCGACCTTGTAGCACTCCGCAAGCGTCGGGTAGTTGAACACCGTGTCGATGAAGTACTCGACGCTGCCCTGAAGGCCCATCACGGCCTGGCCGATGTGCACCAGCTCGGTCGCCCCGGTGCCGATGATGTGCACCCCGAGGATCGCCTCGCTCTGCTGGTGGACGAGCAGCTTCAGCATCCCGCTCTCGTCGCCCAGCAGCTGGCCGCGCGCGGTCTCGCGGTAGCGCGCGATGCCGGCCTCGTAGGGCACCGCGGCGGCGGTGAGCTGCTCCTCGGTCCGCCCGACCATGGAGATCTCCGGGATGGCGTAGATGCCGTAGGGCAGGAGCTCCTCGATCGACACGGTCGGCGCGCCGAACATGTGGCACGCGGCGAGGCGGCCCTGCTCCATCGACGAGGAGGCGAGCGCCGGGAAGCCGATCACGTCGCCGCACGCGTAGACGTGCGCGACGGCGGTCCGGAAGCACGGGTCGACCGCGATGCGGCCGCGCTCGTCGGCGGACAGCCCGACCGCGCCGAGCTGCAGGGCGTCGGTCGCGCCCTGGCGCCCGCCGCAGTAGAGCAGGCAGTCGGCGTGCAGCGTCTTGCCGCTCGCGAGCGTCGCCTCGACGCACTCGCCCGGACGCCCGCTCGGCGCCGCCTCGACGCGGCGGATCCCGATCACCTTCTCGCCGAGGCGCAGCGTCATGCCGGACTGCCGCAGGTGGTACTGCAGAGCCTCGACGATCTCGCCGTCGGCGAAGTCGAGCAGGCGCTCGCGGCTCTCGATCAAGGTGACGTGCACGCCGAGCGCGGACAGCATCGACGCGTACTCGCTGCCGATCACCCCGCCGCCGACGACGATCAGCGAGGACGGCAGGTCGCGCAGCTTCAGCAGCTCGTCGGTGGTGACGACCTTGTCTCCGTCGAACGGCACGTGTGCGGGCCGTGCGGGCGTCGTGCCCGGGGCGAGGAGGAACTGACCCGCGCGGATCGTCTCGGTCGTGTAGGCGCCCTCCACCACCACCGTGTCGGGCGCGGTGAACGACGCGCGACCGTGCACGAGCACGATGCCGTTGTCGCCGAGCTGCCGGCGCACCACCTCGATCTCGGCGTGGATGACGTGCTGGCAGTACTCGACGAGCAACGCGAGCTCGCGCGTGCGATCGAGCGTCGCGCCGACGTTGTCCGCGTGGCGGCGTGCGGCGAGGACGGCGAGGACCGCCTCGCGCAGGGCCTTCGACGGGATCGTACCCGTGTTGATCGCGACGCCGCCGACCGTCTCCATCTGCTCGATGACGCACACCGAGCGGCCGAGCTTCGCGGCCTGGATCGCGCCCTTCTGCCCTGCCGGGCCGCTGCCGACGACGCAGAGGTCGAAGTTCCGGCTTTGCACGCTCGCAGCTCCGTCAGCGCGAGACGGCAACCTCGACGCGATCGCCGGGCCCGACCGTGGTCTCGGCCCACAGGATCCGCTCGCGCGTCGCGCCGCCAGGCTCGCGCCACACGACGGGGCATGTCAAGTAGTAGCTCCCGGCCGGCACCTCGGAGAAGCGGAAGCGCCCCTGCTGGTCCGCCTGCTCGAGCCACCAGATCGCGTCGGCGGTCGACGGCCAGGGCTTCGTCCCGCCCTGCATCACCACCTCGTTCATGTAGCGGGTCGATTGCGTGGTGATCGGCGTGAGGCGCACCTGGCAGGCCGACCCGTAGAGCGTCTGCCCGTTCGAGAGCGTGTGGGTCACCTGGCCCTCGACGACGGCGGTGCCCCGGCTGCGGTACTGCGCGTACTCCCGCTCGTTCAACACCTCTTGCTGCTTGCCCGAGCAGGCGACGAGCGCGGCGCACAGCCCGAGCACCACCCCGACGCGGATGCACGCGCCCCGCTTCGCGTCAGCCATACGACCTCCTCCTCTCGACGCCCGCGGCGCCGCGCTACTCCTGAGGGCTCTGTGCGAGCGTCGGCTCGATGTCAAACGTCGACCGTCGCGGCGCGGCCGCGGCCCTCTCGGCGGGGAGGTCGTCGGCGCACGACGCCGGCTCCGCAGCGACCGGCAGCAGCAGCCCGAAGGTCGAGCCGCGTCCCACCTCCGTGCGGACGACGATGGCGCCGCCGAGCAGCTCGGCGAGGCGGCGCGAGATGCTGAGACCGAGGCCCGTGCCGCCGTAGCGGGCCGACACGTCCTCGCCTTGACGGAAGTCGGCAGCGAGCTCGCGCAGGTCGTGCGGCCGGATCCCGATGCCGGTGTCGCCGACCAGGACCGCGACGTGCGCCGCGGGATCGCGCTCCTCGCTCGCGTCGCGTCGCTCCACGCCCGCGGCGAGCCTCGCGAAGCCGGCGACAGTGCCGTCGCCTCCCGAGGCGAGCAGCCGGGCCTCGATCGTGATGCGGCCGCGCTCGGTGAACTTGACCGCGTTGGCGACGAGGTTGTTCAGGATCTGCTCGACGCGCTGGCGGTCGGTCGCGAGGCTCGGCAGGCCGCTCTCGCAGCGCACGGCGAGCTCGAGCCCCTTGCGCTCGACGAGCGGACGGAAGCTGCCGGCGATCTGCGCGACCACGTCGGCGACCGAGAGCGGGTCGCGACGCACCTTCATCTTGCCGGCCTCGGTCTTCGCGTAGTCGAGCAGGTCGCTGATCATGCGGTTGAGGAACACGGCACGGTCCCGCAGGCGCCAGACCAGCTCGTGCTCCTCCTGGTCGGGCGGCGTGGCGTCGAGCAGGATGTCCGAGTAGCCGATGATGACGTGCAGCGGCGTGCGCAGCTCGTGCGACATGCGGGCGAGGAACTCGCTCTTGTGCTGCAGGGCGCCGAGGAGTGCGGCGCGCTGCTGGAACTCGCGCCAGAGAAGACGGCTCCTGGCCACCGCGGCGACCGCCATCAGCAGCGCGGTCGTCGTCAAGAAGAAGAGGTTGTTGAGCAGCGGCGCGACCGGCGACGTCCCGGACAGCGCGACCGTCGCGAGGTAGCTCAGCACGATGGCGCAGGACGCGACGAGCGACCAGCGCGGGCTCCACGGCACGAGCATGCCGACGCCGAGCATCAGCAGGTTCAGCCCCGCGTAGTAGCTGCTCTCCGCGCCGCCGGTGCGATGGATCATCACGTCGAGCATGAGGGCGAGGATCAGCATCGCGATCCCGGCGAGCGTCTGCGGATGGCGTCCGCCGAGCGGCGTGCGCAGCAGCCACCACAGGACGCCGAGCGCCGCCGCCGCGACGGCGCGCAGGCCGGCGAACAGCACGATGTCCTCCGGGAAGAGGACGGCGTCGAGGATCGCGAACAGCGGTACGATGCAGATCGCGAGCAGGCACGCCGACTCGCTGCCGCGGCGGCACATCTCGCGCTTCTCCGCGTCGTGCAGCAGGCGCAGCTCGGCTTCGCGATCGGTCGGCACGGCCGCGCGCTCGTGCAAGCGTCGTGCCCGGACGTCGCTCGGGCGCCCGCGCCGCGCGACGCCCGGGCGCTTGCGGCACGCGGCCGCCAAACTCCTGCATCGGCCGGTCGCCGGCTTCGCGGCGCGCCGACGCGGGGCGCCCCTGCGCCATGGCGGATGCCGCACGACGGCGGCGGGCGGTGGACGCGCCTGAACGACGGATTGACACCGGCGCCACGTCGTTGTCGGCTCCGCGGATGCCGCCCAAGGTCGCCGCGGGGTGTCTGGTGCGCGCCGTGTTCGACGGGCGGTGGCGCTACCTGATCGTCCACCCGAGCGGCAACTACAACCGGCGAGCGCCGTACTCGATCCCGAAGGGCCTCGTCGAGCCGGGCGAGACGCCGGAGGAGACCGCGGTCCGCGAGACCCTCGAGGAGACGGGCCTCGCGTGCCGCGTCGTCGCGCCGCTCGGCGACGTCGCGTACACCAGGTCGCGCAAGCGCGTGATCGCGTTTCTCGCCGAGCCGCTGTCGCCGCCGGCCGGCCCCGTGCTCGAGCCCGCCGACTGGGAGATCGACCGCGCGGAGTTCCATCCCGCGGACGAGGCGCGCGCGCTGCTGCATCCCGACCAGGCCGCGTTCATCGACCGGGCGCGTGCGCTCGAAGATACTTGACGCTGCGGCGCCTGCCGCGCCGCCTCGCGCTGGCGCCGCCCCGGATCGACGCTACACTC